>JBIOYO010000253.1:0-2720 GCA_044870175.1 Nocardioidaceae bacterium
ATCTCCGGTGCGCTGTCGATGGCGGGCGGTGAGTACGTCTCGGTGAGCACCCAGGCCGACACCGAGAGGGCAGCGCTCACGCTCGAGCGGTGGGAGCTGCAGAACCTTCCCGAGGAGGAGCTCGAGGAGCTGGTCAGCCTCTACCAGGCCAAGGGGATGTCACGAGAGCTGGCGGAGCAGGTGGCCGAGGAGCTGACCCGGCACGACGCTCTCGCCGCGCACGCCGAGGCGGAGCTGGGCATCGACCCGGTCGAGCGCACGAACGCGTGGCACGCGGCGCTGTCGTCCATGGTGGCCTTCACGCTGGGCGCGGTGCTGCCCCTGCTTGCGATCGTGCTGCCCCCGCTCTCCTGGCGCGTGCCGGTGGCCATGGTCGCGGTCACCGCGGCCCTCGCTCTCACCGGAGCGGTCAGCGCCCGGATCGGCGGGGCCCCGGTCGTGCCGGCTCTGGCCCGCAACGTCGGGGTGGGGCTGCTCACGATGGTGGTGACCTTCACCATCGGCGCCGGCGTCGGCGGCGTGGTCTGAGCGCCGACCGGCCTGCCGATCCGACGAGGTCAGCGACGAGGCAGGACCGTGAGGACGCGCTCCACGTAGTCGAGGAACTCGCTCATGTAGTTGGTGAGGAACTCCTCCGTGGACGGGTTGTTCACCTGCCCGTCGTCGCTGAACACCTCGGGGGAGTAGTGGATGTAGGCCTCCGGTGACGTCATCTGCCGGGCGTTGCAGAAGCTGAGCACGGCGCGCAGGCTCTGTTGGGCCAACGCGGTGCCGATCGCGCCCATGGACGCGCCGATGACGCCGGCCGGGATGTGGTGGAAGGAGTTCTGGCCCCAGGGCCGCGAGGCCCAGTCGATGGCGTTCTTCAGCGCGCCGGGGATCGACCGGTTGTACTCGGGGGTGACGAACAGGATCGCGTCCGCACGTCCGATCGCCGCCTTCAGCGCTGTCGCCTCCGGCGGGTAGTCGGCGTCGAAGTCGGGGCTGTAGAGCGGGAGGTTGCCGATCGGGATCTCAGTGAACTCCAGGCCCTCGGGGGCGACCCGGATCAGCGCCTTCGACAGGACGCGGTTGATCGAGGTCGAGGAGAGGCTGCCGACGAAGTAGCCGACCTGGTAGGTGGTCAAGGGTCCTCCTGGGAGCTGTCGGCCGGGGACGTCGCCCCGGCTCGGTCGGCACGCCTTTCCCGGCGGGGCGTCACCCCAACCCGACACCCTCAGCGCTCACTGCCGCGACCCCGGACCACTCGGTGGCCCGGTCGCCACCCGGCGCACCGCGAGCAGGAGGATGGTCCCACCGACAAGGACCCCGAGGCCGGCGGCCACGAAGAGCCCGGCGTACACCCATGTGAGGACGGGCACCGTGGCGCCAGCGGCGACGTCCGCACTCACGCCTCGGCTGCCGTCCGCGTTCATCACCACGACCGTCCAGTCGCCGTTCTCGACCGGCCAGGTAACCGTCTGCGTGCCCGCTCCCGCCGCCTGCGCGACCCAGATGTCGCCGTCAGCGGGCTGGGTCGAGGGCGCGGCGCCGTCCCGGGTGCGGTAGGCGGGGTTCCCGGCCAGGCTGCGGACCTCGGCGAGCCCGACCCCGGCCAGGTAGCGGCCGACCTCGGCGGTCGGCGCGACGCCGACGAACACGGCGGCGTCGCCTGTCGGTGCGGCGGTGACCTTCGCGTCGCCGAGGATCCGGTGCGGCAGGCTGCTGGTGCCCTCGATCTCGAGGTTCGCCGAGGTCAGCGCGTAGGTGCCCGTGCTGAGCGCGATCGGGTCGCTCATCAGGTAGCCGTCCCCGTCCCGCTGCGTGCCGTCGACGATGGCCAGCGCCGCCCCGCCTGCCCCGACGAGGACCGAGCCCATGAGCACCACGCACCCGATGACGACCGCGGCCACGCGGCCCGCGGTCCACCTGGACGCGGTCGGTGGCGGGGTGGGCGCGGGGGGCATGCCCGATCCGGGTACGGCGACCGCTGCCGGCGCGACCGTCGCGGTGCCGCCGCTCGGCGGCGTGCTCATCGCGAGCCGATGGCGGTCGGGGTCGTCACCGCCCTGGTCGAGCCGGAAGGGTGGGTACTGGTCGGTCATCAGGGCCGCGTAGCCGGCGACCCTCAGGACCCACCGGTTGAGTCCCAGGAGCAGGTCGAAGACCGACTGCGGGTAGCGTCCGGTGAACAGCAGCACGACGGCCGCGACCAGCGCGAGCAGGCCGATCAGGCCGATGCTGGTGCCGGTCGGGTCTCCGGGTCCGGCGGTGTCGTAGGCGACGTACGCGCCGCCCAGGAAGAGGCCCAGCACGAGGTAGTGCGGAAGGGCCAGCAGCCACCACTTGACCAGCACCAGGCCCCGGGAGAGCTGCTCGGGGTAGTCGATGGTCAGGTGCGCGGGGTAGTCGTCCCGCTCCTCCAAGGAGAACGGCGGGTAGCGGTCGGTGCCGAACGCCGCCCAGGCGTAGTAGGCCACGCGCCAGGTCCAGCGCAGCACGCCGACGTTGAAGTCGAAGATGCCGCGCGGGTAGCGCCCGGTGATGAGGATCACCACCAACGCCACGACGCTCAGCACCCAGAAGGCCAGCCACAAGAAGACCAGCGCGACGAAGTGGGGTATCGCCAGGAACCACTTCACCAGCCACATCCAGCGGCTCAGGTGGGGGTCGAGATGTGCATCGACGTGCACGGGATAGGTCGACATCGGGTCATCGCCTCCAGGCGTAGTCGTCCTCAC
>JBIOYO010000254.1:0-2312 GCA_044870175.1 Nocardioidaceae bacterium
CCGACGGCGATCTTGTCGGTCCGGTCGAGGCCGACCTTGTGCAGCACCTGGAGGACCTCGATGAACTCCTCGCCGAGGCCGTACTTGAACGTCGCCCGCCGGCAGTCGACCCAGCGCGGCATGAGGAGCACCTCCTCGTGCTCGACGTTGACGCACTCGACCGGCCCGATCCCGTCGGGGAAACAGAACACCTCCGGCTCGCTGAACGGCGGCGTGGTGAACCAGCCACGGTCGCGCTCCCAGATCACCGGCGGGTTGAGGCACTCCTCGATCGTGGTCCAGATGGAGAACGACGGCGCGAAGTCGTAGCCCTCGACGGTCAGGTTCGCCCCGTCACGCGTGCCCAGCTCGTCGATCTCGCCGAACAGGTGGTCGGCGGCGTACCGCGCGAAGACGTCGGAGAGCCCGGGCTCCACGCCGATGCCGACCAGCGCCAGCCGGCCGGCCTGCTCCCACTGCCCGGCCTTGGCGAACTGCTCGTCGCCGAGCTTCACCCCGCACTGCTCGTGCGGCGCCGTGGGATGCGGCCTCGACAGGCTCATCGCCATGTCCAGGTAGTCCGCGCCGGCGGCGAACGCGCCGTCGAAGATCGGCATCACGAACCGCGGGTCGACGGCGTTCATCACGTGGGTGGCGCCGTGCTCCCTGACCATCGCGGAGACCGAGGCCGGGTCTGAGGCGTCCACCAGTGCGGCGACGAACCGCGGGTCCGTGGCCGCGGCGCGCTCGGCCCGCGCCCGGTCGTAGTCGGCGACGACCAGCCCGTCGAAGAAGTCGCGCCGCGCGGCGATCGAGGTGAACGCGCCGCCCACGCCGCCGGCGCCCACCAGCAGGATCCGCATGGCCGGGGAGCCTACTCCGACGATGCCGTCGCCGAGAAGGACTCGCGGCCACGGATTCCGGATCTCGTCCCACCACGGGCGACGGAATCCGCCAATGTCACAGCGCTTCCACACGGATTCCCTTGCAACCCGTCGTCGGCCGAACGCATGATGGGGCGGTGACCGAGCCGATGCCCGCCCAGGACTACGAGCACCTCCAACGCGCCGCGAAGGACCACCTGTGGCTGCACTTCAGCCGCATGTCGGCGTACGCCGACGCCGACGTGCCCGTGATCGTGCGCGGCGAGGGCCCCTACATCTGGGACGCCCAGGGCCGCCGCTACCTCGACGGGCTGGCCGGCCTGTTCACCTCCCAGCTGGGTCACGGCCGCGCCGACCTTGCCGAGGTCGCCGCGGACCAGATGCGACGGCTGGCCTACATGCCGCTGTGGTCCTACGCCCACCCGGCGGCGATCGAGCTCGCCGAGCGGATCGCGGCGCTCGCGCCCGGCGACCTCAACCGGGTGTTCTTCACCTCCGGCGGCGGCGAGGCCGTCGAGAGCGCCTGGAAGCTGGCGAAGAACTACTTCCGGCTGGTCGGCAAGCCCGGCAAGCACAAGGTGATCTCGCGGGCGATCGCCTACCACGGGACCACGCAGGGCGCTCTGTCGATCACCGGCCTGCCGCCGCTGAAGGAGATGTTCGAGCCGCTGGTGCCGAGCACCTTCCGGGTCCCCAACACCAACTTCTACCGCGCGCCCGAGCACGTCGCCGACGACCTGGAGGGGTTCGGCCGGTGGGCCGCCGACCAGGTCGCCGTCGCGATCGAGAACGAGGGGCCGGGCACCGTCGCCGCGGTGTTCCTCGAGCCGGTGCAGAACGCCGGCGGCTGCTTCCCGCCCCCTCCTGGCTACTTCCAGCGGGTGCGTGAGATCTGCGACACCTACGACGTCCTGCTGGTCTCCGACGAGGTGATCTGCGCGTTCGGCCGGGTCGGCGCCTACTTCGGCGCCTCCCGGTACGGCTACCAGCCCGACATCGTCACCTGCGCCAAGGGGCTCACCTCCGGGTACGCGCCCATGGGGGCGATGATCGCCACCGACCGGCTGATGGAGCCGTTCCTGGCGGGCACCACCAGCTTCGCCCACGGCTACACCTTCGGTGGGCACCCGGTCGCGGCGGCGGTCGCGCTGCGCAACCTGCAGATCTTCGCCGACGAGGGCGTCAACGAGCACGTACTGGCCCAGCAGGACGCGTTCCGCTCGACCCTGGAGAAGCTGCTGGACCTGCCGATCGTCGGAGACGTCCGCGGCGACGGCTTCTTCTACGGCATCGAGCTGGTCAAGGACAAGACCACCAAGGAGACCTTCGACGCCGCCGAGTCCGAGCGGCTGCTCCGCGGCTTCTTGTCAAAGGCACTGTACGACGCCGGGCTGTACTGCCGAGCCGACGACCGCGGAGACCCGGTCGTCCAGCTGTCCCCGCCGCTGA
>JBIOYO010000255.1:0-3209 GCA_044870175.1 Nocardioidaceae bacterium
CGGGACAGGTCGGAGCTCCAGATCGCGGCCGGGCCGAGCGAGGCGAGGTACGGCGCCACGGCGGCCGCCTGCGCCCGGCCGGTCTCGTCGAGCGGGACGTCGGCGTGGCCCTGGGCACGCTCCTGGAGGTTCCACGCGGTGGCGCCGTGCCGCAGCAGCACCAGCCGGCGGGTCACGATCGGCCGGAGGTGACCGTGTCCGGCAGGTCGATCAGGGGGCAGTCCCGCCACAGCCGCTCCAGGGCGTAGAACGAACGCGCCTCCTCGTGCTGCACGTGCACCACGACGTCGCCGTAGTCCAGGAGCACCCACCGGCCCTCGCGCTGGCCCTCGCGGCGCAGCGGCTTGGCGCCGAGGCCGCGGAGCCGCTCCTCGATCTCGTCGACGATGGCGCGGACCTGGCGGTCGTTCGGCGCCGAGCAGAGCAGGAACGCGTCGGTGATCACCAGCTGGTCGCTGACGTCGAAGGCGACGATGCCGTCGGAGAGCTTGTCGGAGGCCGCCTGCGCCGCGGCCTCCACCAGCTCCAGGGCCCTGGCCGTGGCGGTCACCGTGGGGTTCCTTCGTAGAGGCTGTGCTTGGCGATGTACTGGACGACCCCGTCGGGGACGAGGTACCACACCGGCTCTCCCTTGGCGGTTCGATCCCGGCACTCCGTGGAGGAGATGGCCAGCGCGGGGATCTCCACGATCGTCACCCGGTCGGGGGGCATCCCTTCCAGGGTGCTGCGGTCCATGGCGTAGCCGGGGCGCGTGCACCCGACGAAGTGGGCCAGCCTGAACAGCTCGGCGGAGTCGCGCCAGGCGAGGATGTCGGTCAGGGCGTCGGCGCCGGTGATGAAGTAGAGGTCGGTGCCTGGCTCGAGGGCGTGCAGGTCGCTCAGCGTGTCGATGGTGTACGTCGGTCCGCGGCGGTCGATGTCCACGCGTGAGACGGTGAACCGAGGGTTGGACGCGGTCGCGATCACGGTCATCAGGTAGCGGTCCTCCGCCGGCGACACCACGCGGTGGGACTTCTGGTACGGCTGACCGGTGGGCACGAACACGACCTCGTCGAGGCCGAACCACGACTGCACCTCACTGGCTGCGACGAGGTGTCCGTGGTGGATCGGGTCGAAGGTCCCACCCATCACGCCCAGTCGTCGGCGCCTCGACGCCGCGAGCGGCTCTCTCACTCAGGTGTGGTCCCTGCCACCGCCGAAGGCGACCAGCACCAGCAGCAGCGCCACCAGCACCACGAACGTGCCGGCGCCCACCAGCCAGGGGTTGACCCCGTCGGACTCGCTCGCGGTCTCGGCGGCCAGCGGCAGCACGGACAGGATCGCCATGGCGCACACCCTACCGTGCGGGGACCGGCAGCCCGACGCGCACCAGGCGCACCAGCGACGCGCACTTCAGGGTCAGCAGCGCCAGCGCGACGGCGACGCCCAGCCACACCTGGCCGGTCACGACCAGCAGCAGGGCGAAGAGGCTGGAGTTGACCGCCTTGCCCGGCTTGGACCAGTTCCACAGCCACAGCTGCCGGTCCACGACGTAGAAGTAGTTCGGGCTGCGGATCGGCCAGGCGAGGAAGGCCAGGGACAAGAAGCAGTCGACCACCATGAACTCGGCGAGGTAGAGCAGCACCGCCGGAGCCAGCTCGGGTGAGAGCCACATGAGGCCGACGTAGAACGCCGCGGCGCAGAGCCGGTCACACAGGATGTCCAGCACCGCGCCGATGCGGGTCTCGCAGCCGCGGATGCGGGCGACGTACCCGTCGAGGGAGTCGCCCACCCAGTAGACGCCCAGCGCGACCAGCAGCAGCACGAGGCTCTGCTCGCGGGCCGCGACGCCGGCGATGGCGACGGCCGCGACGGTGCGCGCGAACGTGATCATCGTCGCCGACGTGCCGACCCGCTCGGCGTCCGGGTCGGCCCAGACGTCGAGCTCCGCGGGCTCAGCGAGTGTGGCCATCGCCGGTGACGACGTACTTGGTCGAGGTCATCTCCGGCAGCCCCATCGGGCCACGGGCGTGCAGCTTCTGGGTCGAGATACCGATCTCGGCGCCGAAGCCGAGCTCGCCGCCGTCGGTGAACCGCGTGCTGGCGTTGACCATCACCGCTGCGGAGTCGACCGCGGCGGCGAAGCGCCGGGCGGACGCATGGTCGCGGGTCACGATGGCCTCGGTGTGGCCGGAGGAGAACCGGCGGATGTGGTCGACGGCGGCGTCCAGCGAGGGTACGACGGCCGCCGCGATGTCCAGGGAGAGGTACTCGGTGGCGTAGTCCTCGTCGGTCGCGGGGACCACGCCCTCGGCCCGCGCGAACGCCGCGTCGCCGTGCACGGTGACCCCGGCGTCCTGCAGGGCGCGGGTGATCCTGGGCACGAAGTCGTCGGCGGCGTCGGCGTGCACGAGCAGCGACTCCGCCGCGTTGCACACCGACGGCCGCTGCGTCTTGGCGTTGAGCACGATCCTGGTCGCGACGTCGAGGTCGGCCGACGCGTCGACGTACACGTGGCAGTTGCCGACCCCGGTCTCGATCACCGGCACCGTCGACTCCTCCACCACGGAGCGGATCAGGCCCGCGCCACCGCGCGGGATGAGCACGTCGACGAGGCCGTGCGCCCTCATCAGCGCCTTCGCCGCGTCGTGACCCTCCCCCGGCACCAGCTGGACGGCGTCCTGAGGGAGGCCGGCGAGCCCGGCCGCCTCCCGCAGCACGGCCACGATCGCGGTGTTGGAGCTCAGCGCGCTGGTCGAGCCCCGGAGCAGCACGGCGTTGCCGCTCTTGAGGCAGATGCCCGCGGCGTCGGCGGTGACGTTGGGGCGGGCCTCGTAGATGATGCCGACCACTCCGAGGGGCACCCGCAGCTGCCGCAGCTCCAGACCGCCCGCCAGCGTCGACCCGCGGACCACCTCGCCGACCGGGTCCGGCAGGGCCGCGACGCCACGCAGGCCCTCGGCCATCTGGGTGACGCGGGAGCGGTCGAGCCGGAGCCGGTCGACCAGGGCGGCCGGCGTGCCTGCGGCCTCGGCTGCGGCCACGTCGTCGGCGTTGGCCGCGAGGATCGCGTCCGCCTGCTGCTCCAGCGCGTCGGCCATCGCCAGGAGCGCGGCGTCCTTCGCCGCCCGGGTGGCCAGGGCCAGCTCCTGGGCGGCGGCCCGCGCCGCGCGCGCTGCTCTCTCGACGTCCTCGGTGATCTGCACGCCCCTAGCCTACGTTCGCGCCGC
>JBIOYO010000256.1:0-2969 GCA_044870175.1 Nocardioidaceae bacterium
GCGGTCGTGCCCGTGTCGGCAGCCGGAGCGCGTCGTAGGCAGCGAGGTGCGGGAACTCCTCGGCGACCGTCTCGGGGATCCCGGCGGGATCCAGGCGCAGACGGAAGGAGCGACCGCCGGCGATGTCGCCGTCCTCGATGGCCAGCCCGCCGCGCGGAGCCCAGAACAGCCGGTAGCTGGACACGCCCTGCCCGTCGGGGAGGTCCCAGGCGAGCAGGCCGCGACGCAGCCAGTGGGCCGCCTGGTCCCCGCCCACCGTCTCGGGCAGGTCATCGGAGATGACGTGGGTGTGGTGGTCGTAGCTGAACGTGACCGGCCCGCCCGGAGCGACGATCGGGATGTTCGCACCGCCCGGGACGCCGCCCGCCCCGTAGTTCTCACCCCAGGAGTCGTTGACCGCGGCCTTGTACTCATAGGTCCCGGCCGGCACCTCGAACGTCGCCGCGAACACCCCGGGGGAGCCGTCCACGGGCTGGAGGTGGGTGGCAGCACACTCAGGCAGCCAGTCGCCCACGCAGCCGAGCTCGGACTGCAGGCTCCCGACCAACGTGACGGTCTCCGGAGCCGGCGTGTGGTCCGCCTCGGCCGGGCTCGGCACAAGCAGGCCCGTCACGAGGCAGGCGGCGATGACTTGGGTCAGGCGGGCCGTGGAGCGCATGCGCGGTCCTCCGAGATCGTGCCGTGAGGTGTGACGACCGACAGCCGTCATCGATCCGGAGCCGCCCAGACTGAGACCGCACTTGCCGGCGTCGTTGGAGATAAGGGACCTGCTGGTGGCGCACGTCACAGTACGGCGACGGATGTGAGCGACGCAAGACGCGAGCAGCCGGCGTGCTGCTGGCTCCCGCCGGCTGAGGAGGCCGGTACCGTTCTCCGCCGGGGGCACAGCAGCCCCGCCAGGGCGAACGATCGGAGGGGGCACGTGGCCTCGCTGGTGATGTCGCGGCGTGACCTGGACTTCTTGCTGTACGAGTGGCTCGACGCCGAAGGCCTGACCACCCGCGACCGGTACGCCGAGCACTCGCGAGAGACGTTCGACGCCGTGCTGGACCTCGCCCAGACCGTCGCGGAGCGGCACTTCGCTCCGCACAACAAGCGCGGTGACGCCGAGGAGCCACGCTTCGACGGGACCCGTGTGCACGTCATCCCCGAGGTCAAGGCGGCGCTGGACGTCTACACCGGGAGCGGCTTCGTCGGCGCCACCTTCGACGAGGAGCTCGGCGGCATGCAGCTGCCGCACGTCGTCGCGGCCGCCGCGGCGACGTGGTTCCAGGCTGCCAACTGCGGCACCGCGGGCTACCCCTTCCTGACCACCGGGAACGCGAACCTCCTGGTCGCCCACGGCACGCCGGACCAGATCGACCGCTTCGTGCGCCCCATGGTCCAGGGCCGGTTCTTCGGCACCATGTGCCTCTCGGAGCCGCAGGCCGGCTCGTCCCTGGCCGATGTCGCCACCCTGGCCACGCGGCAGGCCGACGGCACCTGGCGGCTCCGGGGCACCAAGATGTGGATCTCCGGCGGCGACCACGAGCTGAGCGAGAACATCGTGCACCTGGTGCTGGCGCGCACGGCGGGTGCGCCACCTGGCGTCAAGGGCATCTCGCTGTTCGTCGTACCCAAGCACCTCGTCGACGACGACGGCACCCTCGGGGAGCGCAACGACGTGGTGCTGGCCGGCCTCAACCACAAGATGGGCTTCCGCGGCACCACCAACACGGTGCTCAGCTTCGGCGAGGGCACACACCGGCCCGGTGGGCAGCCCGGAGCGGTCGGCTACCTGGTGGGGGAGGAGCACCGCGGCCTGGCGTACATGTTCCACATGATGAACGAGGCCCGCGTCGGGGTCGGCCTCGGCGCCGTGGCGGTCGGGTACACCGGCTACCTCAAGTCCCTCGACTACGCCCGCACGCGCACCCAGGGCAGGCCCGCCGGCGCGAAGGACCCCACCGCGCCGGCCGTGCCGATCATCCAGCACGCCGACGTGCGCCGCATGCTGCTGGCCCAGAAGGCGTACGTCGAGGGCGGCCTCGCGCTGGTGCTCTACGCGGCCCGCCTGGTCGACGAGGAGAGGACCGCGCCGGACGCCGACGCCGCCGCGACCGCGAGGCTGCTGCTGGACGTGCTCACGCCGATCGCGAAGAGCTGGCCCTCGCAGTGGTGCCTGGAGGCCAACAACCTCGCGATCCAGGTGCACGGCGGCTACGGGTACTCGCGCGAGTACGACGTCGAGCAGCACTACCGCGACAACCGGCTCAACCCGATCCACGAGGGCACCCACGGCATCCAGGGCCTGGACCTCCTCGGCCGCAAGGTCGTGATGGAGCAGGGCGCGGCCCTCCGCCTGCTCGTCGGCCGCATCCTGCAGACGACGGCACGGGCCGACGAGCTGGGCGGTGAGCACGCCCAGGCAGGGGCAGGGGTGCGCCGGTCCGCCGAACGACTCGTGGTGACCACCGAGAAGCTGTGGTCGGCGGGGGACGTGTCGGTCACCCTGGCGAGCTCGTCGGAGTACCTCGAGGCCGCCGGGCACATCGTGGTCGCGTGGATGTGGCTGGAGCAGCTGCTCGCGGCCGCGGGGAAGGACGGCGACTTCTACGACGGCAAGCGGCAGGCGGCCCGCTACTTCCTGCGCTGGGAGCTGCCCCGCACCGACGTACAGCTGGACCTGCTCGAGAGCCTGGACCGCACGACCTTGGACATGCAGGAGGCGTGGTTCTCCAGCTGACCTGGTCGCCTCGCTCCACCCGTCGGTGGTTGAGCCCTTCGAGAGGCTCAGGAACCACCGGTCGAGGCGCTAGCCGAGAGTCCCGGTGGTTGAGCCCTTCGACAGGCTCAGGAACCACCGGTCGAGGCGCTAGCCGAGAGTCCCGGTGGTTGAGCCGGTCGAGGCGCTAGCCGAGACCGTGTCGAAACCTCTGGACCTGGGGCTGGGATGGTGCCAGGGCTGGGGGTGGTTTCGACACGCCTCA
>JBIOYO010000257.1:0-2053 GCA_044870175.1 Nocardioidaceae bacterium
GCGACGCGTCGGTCCAGGACAGCAGGAACGGCGAGACCAGTCCGGTGAGCACGGCGGAGCGGGAGCCGTCCGGGTCGACCCTGGTCAGGAAGCCGGTGCCCTGCTCGGCGACGTACAGCTCCCCCGACGCCCCGGCGGCGAGCCCGACCGGCTGCGCCAGCCCGGTCACCACCTCCTCCACCTGCCCAGTGCCGAGATCGACCCGCAGCACGCGGCCCCCGGCGTGGTCGGCTACGAGCGCCGCCGTGGCGTCGTCGGTCCGGACCACCTGGTGGGGTGCGCCCAGACCGCCGGCGACCACGGTCGCGGCGGCGCGGCCGGGGGTGGTGAGGTCCTGGAGCAGCAGCGTGCCGGTGCGCTGGGTGACCAGCGCCAAGTCGCCGTCGATGCTGATCCCCTCGGGCTGGGAGTAGCCGTCGCCCCAGACCTCGAGGTGGCCGTCCTCCGCGGCGAAGGCGAGCAGCCGTCCACCGGACCAGTCGCAGGCGACCACCGTCCGTACGTTCCACACGCCGGCCCCGATCGCCGTCCCGGCCGCCCCGTCGCCCCACACCTGCAGCTCGCCCATACCAGTCCCCGCTCGTCGTCATCGCCACCAGGACGGAAGGGACGGGAGGGGTCGTGATACCGCCGACCAGTTGGCCCGAACTGGTATCTGACCGGGGTCCTCGAGCCTCCGTATAGACCAGTGGGTGAGCCTGCCCTCAAGTGGGCATCCGAGGACCAGCGCGGCGCACCGGTGAAGGCACCCAGTGCGCCGCGCTTTCAACCAAGACCCCCCTACCGGGGCCGGCGCGGCACGAAGAACGCCGCCACCAAGGCAACTGCCACGGCCGCCGCGCCCGTCAGCAGAGCCGGCCCAACCGCGCCGTCGTACCCGGCCGGGGCGATCTCGCCGCCGTTGCCGAGGAACACCGCGACCAGCACCGCGACGCCGAGCGCGACGCCGAACTCCCGGATGGTCGAGTTCGCCGAGCTGGCCATGGCGAAGTCGGCGTCCGGCAGCCCGTCCAGCACCGCGGTGGCCATCGGCGCGAAGGTCAGCCCCATGCCCACGCCAGCGGTCACCAGGGGAACGACGAAGGACGAGTACGCCGCGCCGCTCTCGGTGACCACGGCGAACCACACCAGCGCCAGCGTCTGCAGCGACAGCCCGGTCACCAGCAGCGGACGCAGGCCGACTCGCGGCGCGAGCAGGCCGGCCAGCGGCGCCACCACCATCGGCGCAGCCGTCCAGGGCAGCGTCCGCAGGCCCGCCTCGAACGGCGAGTAGCCCTGCACCACCTGGAGGTACTGCGCCAGCAGGAACACCGCGCCGAACATCCCGAGCGTGAAGGCCAGTGCGATCACGTTGGCCACCGAGAAGCTGCGCGAGGCGAACAGGCGCAGCGGGAGCACGGCGTACGCGCGCCGGCGCGCCCAGGCGACGTACGCCGGCACCAGCATCCCCGCCGTTGCGAGCGAGGCCAGGACGCGGGTGGAGCCCCACCCGTCGTCGTTGCCGTGCACGATCCCCCAGATGCCCGCGAACACGGCGCCGCCGAGCAGGATCGTGCCGACCGGGTCGAGCCGCTGCCACTGACCGCGCGACTCGCGCACGCCCAGGAGCAGAAGGGGTACGGCGACGACGGCGACCGGCACGTTGAGCCAGAAGATCGCCTGCCAGCTCATGCCCTCGACGACCGCTCCCCCGACCACGGGGCCGAGCGCGACGCCGAGTCCGGACACGCCGCCCCAGATCCCGATGGCCGCGGCGCGCATCGCCATGGGGACGGAGGCAGCCAGCAGCGTCAGCGAGAGCGGCATGACCGCCGCGGCGCCGAGGCCCTGCACCGTCCGGGCGGCGACCAGGGCGCCCGAGGTCGTGCTGAGCGCCGCGGCCACGGAGCCCAGCGTGAACACCGTGATCCCGAGCATCATCACCCGTCGGCGGCCGAGCCGGTCGCCCAGCGTCGCCGCGGGCAGCATGAACGTCGCGAACGCCAGCGTGTAGGCGTTGACGAACCAGGACAGCTGTCCCACCGTCGCGCCGAGGTCCGCCCGCACCACGGGC
>JBIOYO010000258.1:0-5446 GCA_044870175.1 Nocardioidaceae bacterium
GTAACCCGGCTGAAACATGCCCGGGGAAACCGTCACCGCGCCGCAATGCGCCGCGCCGCGACGCGAAACCTGCGCGGCCGACAGTGGTGGCGCATCGGGGGTGCGCCGGGGACAACGAGGTCTGCGACCGGGCGCGCCCGCGCTCACGCTCTTGGTCGTTCTCACGGTCCACAGACATGGAGGTTCCATGGATACCGGGTACGCAGCCTGGATGCTCGCAGCGTCGTCCCTCGTGCTGTTGATGACGCCAGGCCTGGCGTTCTTCTACGGCGGGATGACGCGTTCGAAGTCGGTTCTCAACATGATGATGATGTCGTTCAGCGCGATGGGCATCGTCATGGTCGTCTACGTCCTGTGGGGCTGGTCGATGTCGTTCGGCCCCGACGACGTCGGCACGCTGTTCGCCAACCCGTTCAGCCTGTTCGGCCTCGTGGACATCGACCCGATGTCGTACGTGTTCGTCGCGTTCCAGGCGACGTTCGCCATCATCACCGTCGCCCTCATCAGCGGCGCGATCGCCGACCGGGCCAAGTTCTCCACCTGGCTGGTCTTCGTCCCCGCGTGGGTGACGCTGTCGTACTTCCCTCTCGCCCACATGGTGTGGGGCGGCGGCTTCCTGTCCGGTCTCAACGCCGACGGCCTGGCGGCCCGGCTGTACGGGTTCGCCGACGGCATCTCCAAGGTCGTTCCCCAGGACTACGCGGGCGGGACGGTCGTCCACATCAACGCCGGCATGGCGGGTCTGGTGCTCTGCCTGGTGCTGGGTGTCCGGAGGGGCTTCGGCAAGGAGGTCATGCGGCCGCACAACCTGCCGTTCACGATGCTCGGCGCGGGGCTGCTGTGGTTCGGCTGGTTCGGGTTCAACGTCGGCTCCATCGTGCCGGTCGCGACCCAGGGCGTGGCCGGGGACGAGGGTGACTTCTTCGCCAACTCCGCCGACTTCGCCGCGAACTTCGTGGCTGAGACCGGCCTGGTGTGGGTGAACACCTGCGTGGCCACGGCAGCGGCGCTGCTCGGCTGGCTGCTGGTGGAGAAGCTCCGCGACGGCCACCCGACCTCCCTCGGGGCGGCGTCGGGCGCGGTCGCGGGCCTGGTCGCCATCACGCCGGCCTGTGGCGCGCTGAGCCCGGTCGGCTCGATCCTGCTCGGCCTCACCGCGGGTGTGCTCTGTGCGCTGGCGGTCGGCCTGAAGTTCCGGTTCGGGTTCGACGACTCCCTCGACGTGGTCGGCGTCCACCTGGTCGGCGGTCTCGTCGGCACCATAGGCGTCGGCTTCCTGGCCACGTCCACCGCTCCCGCAGGCGCGGAAGGCCTGTTCTACGGAGGCGGGGTGGACCAGCTCGTGGTGCAGACGCTCACCGCGCTCGTCGCCGTGATCTGGTCCGGGGTCATGACCCTGGCCATCGCCCTGGCGCTGAAGTACACCATCGGCTGGCGCATCGACGAGGAGGACGAGGTCGAGGGCATCGACTTCACCGAGCACGGTGAAACCTCCTACGACTTCGCCCTGCGCGGCGCCGGCGGCGCGCTGCACACCCCGGCCGGCTCCGCCCACTCCAAGACCAGCGAAGGAGCCCTGACATGAAGCTGATCACCGCGGTCATCAAGCCGCACAAGTGGGAAGAGGTCCGCGAGGCGCTGGAGACCTTCGGGGTGACCGGGATGACGGTCAGCGAGGTCAGCGGCTACGGGCGCCAGAAGGGCCACACCGAGGTCTACCGGGGCGCGGAGTACGACATCGCTCTGGTACCGAAGATCCGGGTCGAGATCGTCGTCGACGACGCCGACGCCGACGACGTGGTCGGCATCATCGTCAAGGCGGCCGCGACGGGGCGCATCGGCGACGGCAAGGTGTGGGTGGCCCCGGTGGACACCGTGGTGCGCGTCCGCACCGGCGAGCGCGACGACGCCGCACTGTAGGAGCCTTCGCCTCGGCGCGTTCCCGCCTGGTCCCCCTCCGGCGCCGGAGGGGGACCAGGCGTTCCCGGGCGGAGCGACCGACGAGAGGATGAGCTGCGAATGAAGCTGGTGACGGCGGTGATCAAGCCGCATCGGTGGAACGACGTGCGCGCCCGGCTCGAAGCGGTCGGCGTCACCGGGATGACCGTCAGCGAGGTGAGCGGCTACGGCCGGCAGAGGGGTCACGTCGAGGTGCACCGCGGCGCGGAGTACGACGCCGGGCTGGTGCCGAAGCTGCGCATCGAGATCGTCGTCGACGACGCCGACCCCGACGAGGTCGTGGCCAGCATCCTCGCCACCGCCCGGACCGGGAGGATCGGCGACGGGAAGGTGTGGGTCAAGGACATCGACACGGCCGTGCGGGTCCGGGCGGCCGAGCCGGGGCCGACCCCTGACTGACCCCCTGCCTGGCCCCCTGACCGGCCCCCTGACTGGCCAGACCGGTGGGGCCGGCCGGGCGGGGCGGCGACCGTGACCGCCGCCGAGCGGGGCGAGCGGGCGGCCGCGGCGGACCGGGTCTGCGCCGCGGCGCTGGAGTCGGCGCTGGGGGACACCCCGGAGGACGGGATCGCGCTGGTCGCCGTCGGCGGGTACGGCCGGCGGGAGCTGGCGCCGTACAGCGACCTCGACGTCGTACTGGTGCACGATGACCCCGTCGACGTCGCCGCGGTGGCGGAGGGAGTCTGGTACCCGCTCTGGGACGCCGCGGCGTCCCTGGACCACTCCGTGCGCGCCCTGTCGGAGGTGACGCACGCGGCCGCCGCGGACATGCGCGTGGCGCTGGGGCTGCTCGACGCGCGTCACCTGGCCGGCGACCCGACGGTGACCCTGCGGCTGCGAGCCGACCTGCTGTCCCGCTGGCGGCGTGACGCCCGGGCGAACCTGCCCACGCTGCGGGAGCTCGTGGAGCGCCGGGGCAGGCGGTTGGGCGAGCTCGCCCATGCCTCCGTGCCGGACCTGAAGGAGTCGACCGGGGGGCTCCGCGACGCCACGGTGCTCACCGCACTCGTGGCCACCTGGCTGGTCGACGTCCCCCACGCCGACCTCGAGCGCTGCCGCCGGCAGCTGCTGGACGTCCGAGACGTGCTGCAGGCCGCAGCCGGCCGGGCGACCGACCGGGTCGCGCCGGAGCTGTGGCAGCCGCTCGCGGACGGACTGCATCTGCCCGATGCCGACGCCGCGCAGCGGCAGGTCCGTGAGATCGGCCGCCGGATCACCCACATCTCCCGGCTCACGTGGCACCGCGTCGGGGCACTGCTCGAGCAGGCCGTCTCGCCGACGCGGGCCAGGCGGCCCTCGCTGGAGCCGGTCGCCGCCGGTGTCGCGGTGTCCGCCAGGGAGGTGGTGCTGGACCGCGGCACCGACCCCGCCGTGGACCCGCTGCTGCTGCTCCGCGCGGCCGCCGAGGCCGCGGAGCGACGGCTGGTGCTGGCGCCGGCCACCGCCGCGCGGCTGCACCGCGAGTCACCGCCCCTGCCGGTGCCGTGGAGTGCCGACGCGCGCAACCTGTTCGTGCGCCTGCTCGCGTCCGGGCCCGGCCTGCTCGCGGTCTGGGAGACCCTCGACGAGACCGGCTCCCTGCCCGGGGTGCTGCCGGAGTGGGAGCGGGTGCGGCTGCTCCCGCACTCGTCGTCGGTGCACCGCTTCACCGTCGACCGGCACATGGTCGAGACCTGCATCGAGGCGGCCCGGCTGATCCGGCGAGTGGCCCGGCCGGACCTGCTCATGGTGGCGGCGATCCTCCACGACATCGGCAAGGGCGGCCGGGTGGACCACAGCGTCGCCGGTGCGCCCGTGGCCGCGGAGGCAGCCCGTCGGATGGGGTTCCCGCCCGACGACGTCGAGGTGGTGCACGACCTGGTCCGCTGGCACCTCCTGCTGGCCGAGGTCTCCACCACGCGCGACCTGGAGGATCCCGCCACCGTGGCGTACGTCGCCGAGCGGACCCGGCCCGGCGTGCTGGACCTGCTGGCCACCCTGACCGAGGCAGACGCACGAGCCACCGCGCACGCGGCCTGGACCACCTGGCGCGCCGGGCTGGTGGCCGATCTGGTCCGTCGGACCCGCACCGCGCTCACCGGCGACCGGCCCGCCGACCACCACGCCGAGACCGAGGACGTGCCCGTGCCGGAGTCGGTCCGTGAGAGCCCGGGCGTCGTGGGGCTGTCCGCGGAACGGCTCGACGACGGCACCCGGGTGACCGTGGTCACCGGGGACCGGGTCGGTCTCATGGCCGCTGTCGCCGGGGCGTTCACGGTGCTCCGCGCCTCGGTGCGCTCCGCGAGGGCCTGGACCCAGGACGACGTCGCGGTCTCGGTCTGGGAGCTCGACGACCCGCGGATCGACCCGGCGATCCTGCGGCAGCGGGTCGAGGCGGTGCTGGCCGGCCAGCTGGACCCGGCCGGGCGGCTGCGGCCCCCCGCGGCGGACGCGCTGGCGCCCTCGGTGCTCGTGCGGCACGAGGCCTCCCGGCAAGCCGTCGTCATCGAGGTGCGCATGGAGGACCGGCCCGGCGTGCTCTACCTGGTCTGCCACACCCTCGCGGCCCTCGACCTGTCCGTCCGCTCCGCCCACGTGACCACGCTCGGCCCGCAGACCCTCGACGTGTTCTACGTTCAAGAGCTCGGTGCCGGGCTCCCTGGTGAGGAGCGGGCCGCCTCGGCTGTGCACGCCGTACGGCGGGCCCTGACGGCCGCGGCTACCCTTGACGACTGACCAGGTCGCCAGCCCTTCAACCAGCCCGACGAGGACCAACCTGCCGTGTTCGCCACACTCTCCGACCGGCTCGCCGACACCTTCCGCAACCTCCGCGGCAAGGGCCGGCTCTCCGACGCCGACATCGACGCGACCGCCCGGGAGATCCGCATCGCGCTGCTCGAGGCCGACGTGGCGCTGCCCGTGGTCAAGGAGTTCGTCGCCGCGGTCAAGGAGCGGGCCCGGGGCGCGGAGGTGAGCCAGGCGCTCAACCCCGCGCAGCAGGTCGTGAAGATCGTGCACGAGGAGCTCGTGGAGATCCTGGGCGGGGAGACCCGGCGGCTGCGGTTCGCCAAGAACCCGCCGACCGTGGTCATGCTCGCCGGCCTGCAGGGGTCCGGCAAGACCACCCTGGCCGCCAAGCTGGGCCTCTGGCTGAAGGGCCAGGGTCGCAGTCCGCTCCTCGTCGCCGCCGACCTGCAGCGGCCCAACGCCGTCACGCAGCTGCAGGTCAACGGCGAGCGGGCGGGCGTGAGGGTGTTCGCGCCGTCGCCCGGCAACGGGGTGGGCGACCCGGTCGCCGTGGCCCGGGCCGGCGTCGAGGAGGCCCGGCGCACGCTGCACGACGTGGTGGTCGTCGACACCGCCGGCCGTCTCGGCGTCGATGCGGACATGATGCAGCAGGCCGCGGACATCCGCGACGCGGTCCGCCCCGACGAGGTGCTGTTCGTGGTCGACGCGATGATCGGCCAGGACGCGGTCACCACGGCGCTGGCCTTCCTCGACGGGGTCG
>JBIOYO010000259.1:0-2261 GCA_044870175.1 Nocardioidaceae bacterium
GTCCCAGTTGCTGGCGGAGTCGGTGCCGACGACGTCGACGACGGTGTTGTTGATCGACTCCCAGACGCCGGCGGCGCCGAGCACGGTCCACACGACCGCGACCGCGACGACGGTGACGATGCCGAACGCGATCGACAGCAGGAACGACGTCTTCATCACCGACCACGGGTCCAGGTGCACCAGGCGCAGGCGGGCCTTGCGGGTGCGAGGAGCCTTCCGGGCGACCTGCGACGGGCGGACCCCCGGCGGGCTGGCTGCGGCGCCGGTGCCGGCGGCCGACGGCGGAGCCACCGGCCCGGCGCTGCCCACCGCGGCGGAGACCCGCTCGGAGATCGGGCGCCGAGGCTCCTCGCGCGGCGCCTCCTGGGCGGCGGGGGCGCGCGTCGCGGGGCCCGGCGCCTGGTCGGTACGTCGGTCGGCCATCAGCTCTCCTCGGTCTCCCCGTCGCCGGTGCCCCCAATGACCCCGGTGTCGTCTTCGGGGTCGGTGAGGTCCTCTGCTCGGTCGATTGTCGCACCCTCGGGGTGTGCCGCCCGGCGCTCGACGTCCGCCTCGACGGCGCGTTCGACGCTCCGGGCGGCGCCGACCACCGGGTCTCCGGGCCCGACGGCGACGAACCGGACGCCCATCGTGTCCCGGCCGGTGGGCCGCAGCGTGTCGTCGACGGCGCTGCGGGTGACCTGGCCGGACTGCCGGATCACCAGCACCTCGTCGCCCTCCACGACGATGAACCCGCCGACCAGGCTGCCCCGGTCGTCGTCGCGCTTCATCGCCTTGATGCCCAGGCCGCCGCGGGACTGCAGGCGGTACTCCGAGATCCGGGTGCGCTTGGCGAAGCCGCCGTCGGTGATCGTGAAGACGTACTGCGTCGCGGTCGACTCCTCGGCCGCCTCCGACGCCGCCGCCTGCTCCGCGGTGATCACCGACATCGACAGCAGCGAGTCGCCGGGCCGGGCCCGCATCCCGGACACCCCCGACGTCGCGCGTCCCATCGGCCGCAGCTGGGTGTCGTCGGCGCGGAACCGGATCGCCTGGCCCTTGCGCGAGAGCAGCAGGATGTCGTCGCCCGGGCCGCACAGCTCGGCGCCGATGAGCTCGTCGCCCGGGTCGCCTGCGTCGGTGTCGCGGAAGTTGATCGCGATCACGCCGGCCTGGCGCGGGCTGTTGTAGTCGCCGAGCCTGGTCTTCTTCACCAGCCCGGCACGGGTGGCCAACACCAGGTACGGCGCCTGGTCGTAGTCACGGATCGCGAGCACCTGGGCGATCCGCTCGTCGGGCTGGAAGGACAGCAGGCCGGCGACGTGGCCGCCCTTGGCGTCACGCGAGGCCTCGGGCAGGTTGTACACCTTGGTGCGGTAGACCCGGCCCGCGGTGGTGAAGAACAGCAGCCAGTGATGGTTGCTCGTGGCCATCAGGTGCTCCACGACGTCGTCCCCGCGAAGCGTCGCGCCGCGGACCCCCTTGCCGCCGCGCCGCTGGGTCCGGTAGCTGTCGGCCCGGGTGCGCTTGGCGTAGCCGCCGCGGGTGATCGTGACGACCATGTCCTCGTCGGGGATCAGGTCCTCCATTGACAGGTCCCCGTCGGCCGCGACCAGCTGGGAGCGCCGCTCGTCGCCGTACTTGTCCACGATCGCGGCCAGCTCCTCGGAGACGATGGTCCGCTGCCGCGCCGGGCTGGCCAGGATGTCCTGCAGGTCGGCGATGGTCACCTCGAGCTCGGCGAGCTTCTCCACGATCTTCTGCCGTTCCAGGGCGGCGAGCGCCCGGAGCTGCATGTTGAGGATCGCGTTCGCCTGCTGCTCGTCGATGTCGAGAAGGCCGATCAGGCCGACCCGCGCCTCCTCGACGGTCGGGCTGCGCCGGATCAGCGCGATCACCTCGTCGAGGGCGTCCAGAGCCTTGACCAGGCCCCGGTAGATGTGGGCGTCCTCCTCCGCCTTGCGCAGCCGGAAGCGGGTACGCCGCTGGACGACCTCGATCTGGTGGGCCACCCAGTGCGAGACGAACTGGTCCAGGGTCAGCGTCCGCGGCACCCCGTCGACGAGCGCCAGCATGTTCGCCGCGAAGTTGGTCTGCAGCTCGGTGTGCTTGAACAGGTTGTTCAGCACCACCCGGGCCACCGCGTCCCGCTTGAGTACGACGATCAGCCGCTGGCCGGTCCGTGCGGAGGTGTTGTCCTGCACGTCGGCGATGCCCTGGACCCGGCCGGAGTCGGCCAGCTCGGCGATCTTCATCGCCAGGTTGTCCGGGTTGACCTGGTA
>JBIOYO010000260.1:0-3971 GCA_044870175.1 Nocardioidaceae bacterium
ACCGCCTGCGAGGCGGATGCGGACGGCCGGCGCGTCACGACCCTCCTGGTCCACGACGCCGACCTCGGCGCTCCCGCGCTGGAGCGCGGCTGCGTCGACCTGGTCGCCGCGGGGCACCTGCACGTCAAGGTCGGTCCGACCCAGGTGGCGGGCGCCAACGGGCAGGTCGGCTATTCCTACACCACCGGGACGACCGGCGGCGCGGCCTACGCCATCGCGATCGGCACCAAACCTCGGCGCGACGCCATGGTCTCGCTGATCACGTACGAGGACGGCCGCCCCGTCGGCGTGCAGGACGTCTCCTTGTCCCCGCTCGGGGACCTGACGGTGAGCCGGTACACCCCCCTCCTGCTGACCCCTTCCGAGGCGACCAGTCGCCAGAGCCGCCCCGTCACGCGGGCTGCACGCAAACCGGGCTGAGCTCCGCTGGGGCGGCGGCAGAACACCATGGCACCATGGGAATCCGCCACTTCCCATGGCGGATCCTTCGTGGGGAGCGGTGTAACACCGTGGGCAGGTCCTCGAAGATCGACCACCCCGGAGGAGGGACGCCCGCGCATCATCGCTTCAGCGGCGGCCCCTCGACAGATGCGGAGGGCGGGCGCCCGACCGGGGCGTCAACGCGGGCGTGGATGGGACTGGCCCCCCCGAGCGAGGAGCGAGCGGAGGGGGTTGGTTGCCAGCCCCTCCGCTCCGGGGAGGCGTCCCGCCCTCCGACCACGCGACCTGGGGACATCCGTGGGTGCGGCTCCGCGGGCACGTCGAAGAAGCTTGGGGGAAAACACTGAGCTGACGCCATACAGACGTCGTCGTACAACGACGATGGGTGGGGCCGCTACCACGGCGCCACCCGCGCCACCCATCCCGGAGCTACGACCACTGCTCTTGCCGGTCAGTGAGCGTAGCGGAGACTCTAGTCTGCCAGAAGAGGCCGGCCCTCCTTCCCGGGAACGTGTCCCTGCCGGTCCGGGCCCACTTCTGGCGGTTCTGGCCCGGCTGACTGCCCCCGTGGGCGCCGGTACAAGGCGAAAGGCCCCGTCCGACCCGGATTTCCGGGCCGGCGGGGCCTTTCCCAGCTGCTGAACCGGGCATCGGTCGGCCTGTTGGCCGACCATCGGTTAGCACCTGCTGGCGGAGGTGGCGGGATTTGAACCCGCGAGAGGGTTTTGCCCTCAACCCGCTTAGCAGGCGGGCGCCATAGACCGGACTAGGCGACACCTCCAGACAGCGAGGGACAGGGTACCCGCCGGTATCCGAGGTCGGCCAATCCGCTCCGCGCGGCCGCTCACCGGATCGGGCGGTAGCCGTAGCCGCGGTCGAGATGCTCACGGAGGTCCAGCAGGAGCGCCTCCGGCGGGGCGTCCACGGCGGCCAGCGGGATGGTCGTGGTACCGCCGTCGCGCAGCCGGATCACCACGCACGGGTGCCCGGACAAGGTTGCGGTGACGACGTCCTCGACGTCTCGCCAGCGCGCTCGCCGGGCGCCGGGGCTGCGCAGCAGCCCGACCTGGTAGCCCTCGGCGTCCATGCGCAGCACGCTCGCGGCTCGGGTCAGGACCAGGCCGGCGCCGACGACGATCGCGACCGCGGCGACGACCCCGAGCGAGAGCACCGCGACGGGCAGCGAGAGCAGCGCCACGAGCGCGGCGAGAAGCAGCAGTCCCAGGCCCATCACCACCAGCAGGGCGCCCATGGAGCGGACCAGCAGCGGGCGGGAGACCCGGTAGTCGGCGGTCACGCGGGCGATGACACCACAGACCGGTTTCGGGCCGCTATCGCCGGAGGCCTCTTGCCAGGGCTGGTGATCCAAGTCACACTCGGAGGTCCCCCACCATGTCGGGAGGTGCCGACGAGATGACCAGTCTTGAAAGCGCCATTCTGGGGCTCGAAGCCGCCCTCCGCAGCCCGCGCCGCGACCAGATGTGGCGCTGGCACGTCCGACAGCGCCTCGTGGCGGTCAAGGACGCGCTGGCCACCGAGTGGGCTCGCTCCGCCGACGGCTGGCTGGCTGCGCGCCAGGGTCATCTGGAGCGGGAGCGGGCCCAGCTGATCGGCCGGATCCTGCGGATGGCCGACATCGTGCTGGAGACCGCGGACGCCGACGCGGTGCGCGTAGAGCTGGTGCGACTGGCTCACGACACCGAGCACCACCGGCAGCGGGTCAACGACCTGGTCTACGACAGCGTCGCGCTGGAACTCGGCGGGTCGGAGTAGCAAGGCGGCACGGCGGGCGATCGGCAGAGGGGGCGGGATTCGAACCCGCGGCTGACATCTCTGCCAGCGACCGCTTTCAAGGCGGTTCCGATCGGCCACTCCGGCACCCCTCCGCGGCCTTGGCCGGCCGGTGCCGACCCGGGCCACGAGGGTGCAGTCTACGAGCGGCTGGTCAGAGGCGCCGGTTGGCCAGCGACGGGTTCTCCGCGCGTACGTCGTCCAGCACGGCCGTGTCCACCGTGCCGGAGACGGCAGCCTCCTCCTCCTCGGCAAGCCCGGCCAGGACGTCTCCGCGCGGGTCGAGCATGAGCGAGTGGCCGGTGTAGCGGGGCGGGGGCTGGCCGGCCGCGGCGACGTACACGGTGTTCTCGACCGCCCGCGCGGTCAGAAGGGTCTCCCAGTGCCGCACCTTCCGCGGCCCGGCCACCCAGGCGGCGGGCACCACCAGCAGCGCGGCGCCGGCGATCGCCAGCCGGCGGGCCAGCTCGGGGAAGCGCAGGTCGTAGCAGGTCATCAGACCAACCGGTATGCCGGCGACGGACACGAGCGAGGTCTGCTCGGCGGGCCCGGCGCTGAGGGCGTCGGACTCGCGGTAGCCGAAGGAGTCGTAGAGGTGGATCTTCCGGTACGCCGTCAGGACGCCGTCGCCGTCCACGACCACGAGGGTGTTGTACGGCCGGGCCGGGTCGTCCCCCCGCTCGAAGAGGCCGGCGACGACGGTCACCCCGAGGCGGCCCGCGGCGCGCACCAGGGTGGTGACGAAGGGCCCGTCGAGCGGTTCGGCGTACGGCGAGACGTCGGAGCCGGGTGGCCCGAACTCGCGGGCGAACGCCTCAGGCAGCACGACCAGCCCCTCGTGGCCGCCGAGGAGGGCCGGCAGGCGGGCCCGGTTGGCCGCGGGATCCAGCGCCGACGCCGCCTGGATCACGGTGACGGGGAGCGCGGGCATGCCCCAACTGTGGCACGGGACACTGGACTGGTGACCTTCGCGCCTCCTGCCTTCGCCGCGGTGGTGCTGGCCGGTGGAGCGGCCCGGCGGCTGTCCGGGGCGGACAAGGCGCTGCTGGAGGTGGGCGGGCGGTCGCTGCTGGACCGGGCCCTGGCCGCCGTCGACGCGGCGACTCAGACAGTGGTGGTGGGGCCGCGGCGGCCGGTTGTCCGAGATGGGCCGGCGCCGGCCTGGACCCGGGAGCAGCCCGAGGGCGGCGGACCGGCCGCGGCGCTGCTGGCCGGGGTGGCGGCGTTGAGCGGCGCGCAGTCCCTGGTGGTGGTCCTGGCGGTGGACATGCCGTTCGCCTCGGCGGACACCGTCGGCCGGCTGGTCGAGGCGGCGCGGGCCCACCCGGGGGCCGATGGAGCGGTGCTGATCGACGACGGCGGACGCCGCCAGCCACTGTGCGCGGCGTACCGGACCGACGCGCTGCTCGACCGGGGCAGGACCTTCGACGCCCACGGGCTCGCGGTGGGAAGGCTCGTGGCCGGGCTGGCGCTGGTCGATGTGCCGGGTGTCGGGGACGAGGCGCGCGACGTGGACACCTGGGCGGACCTGCGAGGGTTGGGCGGGACGGTTGCATGAGGCCGACCCGCGTACGACGCTGGTGTGGTGAACCTCCACGACTGGATCGACGAGCTGTGCGATGTCTTGGACATCGAGGTGGAGATCGACGAGAGCCTCGTGCTGGACGTGGCGCGCGAGGCCGCCCACAACGTGGAACGGGTGGCGGCGCCCATCTCGACCTTCCTGCTCGGCTACGCCG
>JBIOYO010000261.1:0-2162 GCA_044870175.1 Nocardioidaceae bacterium
GAACCTCGACGAGATCTGCAAGCCCGGCGCCATCCTTGCGACCACGACCTCGTCGCTGCCGATCATCACCTGCGCAATGGCCACCAAGCGGCCGCAAGACGTCATCGGCGTGCACTTCTTCAACCCGGCACCGGTGATGCAGCTGGTCGAGGTCGTCTCGACCGTCGCGACTGCCGACGACGTGGCGGAGACCATGCGCGCCCTGTGCGCGAAGGTCGGCAAGGTCGCCGTGTCCTGTGGTGACCGCGCCGGCTTCATCGTCAACGCGCTGCTGTTCCCCTACCTCAACGACGCGATCAAGATGCTGGAGGCGCACTACGCGTCGGCCGACGACATCGACACCGCGATGAAGCTCGGCTGCGCTCTGCCGATGGGGCCGTTCGAGCTGCTCGACGTGGTCGGCAACGACGTCTCCCTGGCCATCCAGCGCGAGCTGTACCTGGAGTTCCTCGAGCCCGGCTTCGCCCCCGCCCCCCTGCTGGAGCACCTGGTCACCGCGGGCTACCTCGGCCGCAAGACCAAGCGCGGCTTCCGCGACTACCGGACCTGACTCCGGCGGCTGGTCGAGGCACGGAGCGGCTGGGTGCGCCCTTCGACAGGCGCCGCATGGTCGAGACTCGT
The DNA here is from genome assembly GCA_044870175.1 of Nocardioidaceae bacterium. Lineage (GTDB taxonomy): Bacteria > Actinomycetota > Actinomycetes > Propionibacteriales > Nocardioidaceae > JBIOUF01. The sequence continues at coordinate 622 of JBIOYO010000261.1, forward strand.
TGACGGCTGGATCGCTTCGGGTCTTTACTCCCGGTAGGCACCGGCCACCTATCTCGGGGTGGGCGACCTTCGTCCAGCAGGGAGCCGCGCATGTCCCGCTCGTCCAGCGTGCCGTCACACCCCGCGTCCACGACCCCCGCCTCGGCCAGATCAGGCGCGCCCGTTCACCGGCGGGCCACCGCCGCCGGTGCCGCCGCGCTGCTCTGCGCGGTCGCTGCGTTCGCCGGGGCGGCGACATCCTCGGTCTCCTCCGCCTCCGCGGCCGAGGCGGCGGCGACGTACCCCGGGTCACCGGCCCAGTCCGAGCTCGCGCCGCACACCCTGACCGTGGACTACCTCGTGTCGCTGCTGACGGTCGACGAGAAGCTGCGGCTGGTCAAGGGCGGCACCGACCCCAACCCGCACGGCGCGGCGGGCATCATCCTCGCCGTCCCACGGCTCGGCATCCCCGACGTGCGGCACGCCGACGCGCAGGGCGTCAACGTCTACCGCGACGGCACGGCCTACCCGGGCCGGATCGGCCTTGCGGCGTCGTTCGGCCGGGACAACTTCACCGCGTTCGGTGAGGCCGTCGGCGAGGAGGGCCGGGCCCTGGACATCGACCTGCTCTACGGCCCGCAGGTGGACATGGCCCGGATGCCGACGTGGGCGCGGAACATGACCACCGACGGCGAGGACCCCTACCTCGCCGCCGAGCTCACCGCGCGCGAGATCAACGGGATCCAGAGCCAGGGGCTGCTCTCGCAGGTCAAGCACTTCACCCTCTACAACGGGCAGAACCAGAACACCCCGTCGATCGTCGGTGACCAGGCCGCGCACCAGCTCTACTTCTCTGCCTCCGAGGCCGCGGTCGTGCAGGCCGGCGTGACGTCGGTGATGTGCTCCTACGCGAGGTTCCAGCTGCTGGAGACCGAGGCCCAGCCCGACTACGCGTGCTCCAACAGCTACGCGCTCAACGGCGTCCTGCGCGGGCAGCTGGGGTTCAAGGGCTGGGTCACCTCCGACTACGGCGCCGCGAAGTCGGTCTCGGACCTGCTCGCCGGCACCGACCAGGAGTTCGCCACCAACTTCTTCGCCCCGGCGGTGCTGAAGCCGCTGGTCGACCCCGCCTCCGCCAGCTACGACCCGGTGTACGCCGCCGCGCTGGACGAGTCGGTGGCCCGGATCCTCTACCAGTACGAGCGGTTCGGGCTGCTCGACGACTCGTCGTACCCGGTCTGGGCGAAGACGGCCGTGGAGCCGCTCGGTCCCGCGCCCACGCTGGACAAGCAGAAGGGCATCGCCACCTCGCGCCGGCTCGCCGAGCAGACCGGCGTGCTGCTGAAGAACGACGGGCGTGAGCTCCCGCTGTCTCGGCGGCCGGGCAACCGCATCGTCGCGATCGGCCCGACCGCCAACCGGCTGCCGGCGGCCCCGGGCGGCGAGCGGGCCCGCGGCTTCGGGGACCGCAACAACATCACGCCGTACGACGCGCTGACCCAGCAGAACGGCGACGCCATCGTGTCCTACGTCCCGGGCATCGACCGGATCGGCACCGTCGT
>JBIOYO010000262.1:0-7348 GCA_044870175.1 Nocardioidaceae bacterium
TACGTCAAGCGACTCTCGACCGCCAGGAAGGTGGGCTAGCCATGACCGACACCATCACCGAGCACGCCGACCCGCAGCTGCACGAGGGTGAGCCCCTCGTCGAGATGATCGACGTCGGCAAGAGCTACGGCGCCATCAGGGCGCTGAAGGGCATCAACCTCACCGTTCGTGCGGGCGAGGTCACCGGATGCCTCGGCGACAACGGCGCCGGCAAGTCCACGCTGATCAAGATCATCTCTGGCCTGCACCCGCACAACGAGGGCACGTTGAAGGTGGACGGGCAGGAGGTCCACTTCTCCTCCCCGCGCGCGTCCCTCGACCACGGCATCGCGACGGTCTACCAGGACCTCGCCGTCGTCCCGCTGATGGAGGTGTGGCGGAACTTCTTCCTGGGCTCGGAGATGACCTCGTCGAAGATCCCGTTCGCCGGGATGAGGACGAAGGACATGAAGCGCATCGCCGACGAGGAGCTGCGCAAGATGGGCATCGTCGTGAAGGACATCGACCAGCCCATCGGCGAGCTCTCCGGCGGCCAGCGGCAGTGTGTGGCCATCGCTCGCGCGGTCTACTTCGGGGCCCGGGTGCTGATCCTCGACGAGCCGACGGCGGCGCTGGGCGTCAAGCAGTCCGGGGTCGTGCTGAAGTACACCGCGGCCGCGCGCGACGCCGGCCTCGGCGTCGTCTTCATCACCCACAACCCCCACCACGCCTACATGGTCAGCGACCACTTCGTGATCCTGAAGCTGGGCCAGGCGGTGCTGGACAAGAAGCGCAACGAGGTGTCGCTGGACGAGCTGACCCGCCAGATGGCCGGCGGCGACGAGCTCACCGAGCTGTCGCACGAGCTGCAGCGATGACCGTCGCGGTCGCCCACCAGGCCTCCAAGGCCAGCCGGCTGGCCCTGGCCCAGGCCGAGAAGGAGGCGCGGATCCGGGGCACCGACCTCGCGGTGCTCCACGTCGTGGACTCCATCGACGCCGACCGCGCCGAGGCGTACCGGCTGGGCATCTCCGACGAGATCGAGCGCGTCATGGGCAAGGATCCGGGCGTCCCGTGGCGGCTGCACCTGCGGACCGAGGCGCCCAACCTCGGGCGCGAGCTGGTCGACCTGGCCGACGAGGTCGGCGCCGAGCTGCTGGTGATCGGCGCCCGGCGCCGGTCACCCGTGGGCAAGGCGCTGATGGGCAGCGTCGCCCAGACGGTGATCCTCGAGGCGCACGTGCCGGTGCTGGTGGTGAAGGCCCCCTGACCAACGCCCTTCTGTGGCGGGGTCTCTGCCCGGGCTGCGGGGGTTTCGACACGGTCTCGGCTAGCGCCTCGACCGGCTCAACCACCGGGGCTCGCCGTGTTGACCGGGTCCGCCCGGGCGACTTATGTTCGCATCCTTCGAAGGGGATTCGCATGGCGAACGAGGAAGGACCCCGCTCCACCCCGCCGGTCTCGGGCATCACCCGCCGCGACGCCCTCCGCTACGGCGCCTTCGCAGGGCTCGGCGTCGCCGGCGCAGGCTCGCTGGCCGGCTGCGGAGCCGTGCCCGGTAAGCCCGACCCGGGCGCCGCCCAGAAGGCCGGCGGGGTGCTCAGCCACGGCGCGACCGGCGGCGGCCTGAAGGACACCCTGGACCCGCACTTCCCGGTCACCAACCCCGACATCGCCCGGTGCAACAACCTCTACGAGCCGCTGCTGTTCTGGGACGAGGACTACAAGATCGCGCCGGCGCTGGCCACGTCGGTGCGTCCCAACCGCGACGCGACGCAGTGGACCGTCCGGCTGCGCAAGGACGTCGTCTTCCACCACGGCAAGACGATGACGGCCGAGGACGTGATGTTCACGCTGGCCCGGGTCACCGACCCGAAGAACACCTCTCCCGGCGGCACGCCGATCGCGGAGGTCCTCGACCTCAAGGCCTCGAAGGTGCTCGACCCCTACACGATCCGGCTGCAGCTGAACTCGCCGTACGCCGTGCTCGACCAGCTACTCGCCGAGTACACCGTCGGCGTCGTCCCCACCGACTTCGACCTTGCCAACCCGGTCGGCACCGGTGCCTTCAAGTACCACTCGTTCCTGCCCGGGCAGCTCAGCCGCTTTTCTCGTCATGACGACTACTGGGGCCAGCCCGCCTGGGTGGACGAGGTGATCATCTACGACTTCGCCGACGACGCGGCCAAGGTCAACGCGCTGCTCGCCGGCCAGGTGCAGAGCGTCGACAACCTCCCGACCTACCTCGTCGACTCGATCGGGAAGCAGGGCTCCTCGGCGCTGATCTCCGAGACCGGGGCCTGGATCCCGTTCACGATGCGCGTCGACGCCGGAGTCTTCAAGGACGTGCGCATCCGGCAGGCACTGCGGATGGTCGTGGACCGGCAGCAGATGATCGACCAGGCGCTGAACGGCTACGGCTTCCTCGGCAACGACCTGTACGCGCCGTTCGACCCCGCCTACGCCAAGGACCTCCCACAGCGCCAGCAGGACATCGACCAGGTGCGGTCGCTGCTGAAGCAGGCCGGCCAGCCGAACCTCCAGGTGGAGCTGGTGACGTCCAGCGCGGTCGGCGCCGGCGGCGTAGAGGCCGCGAACCTGTTCGTCGACCACGCGCGCAAAGGGGGCATCGACGTGCGGCTCACCAAGGCCGACCCCAACACGTTCTACGGCGACCAGTACCTCTCCTGGCCGTTCGCCCAGGACTTCTGGAACACCCGCAACTACCTGCCACAGGTGGCCGCCAGCTCGCAGAAGAGCTCGCCGTACAACGAGACCCACTTCGACGACCCGGCGTTCAACGCACTGGTCGCCAAGGCCAGGCAGGAGCCGGACGACCGGCGCCGCAACCAGCTGCTGCACGCGGCGCAGGTCATCGAGTTCGAGCGCGGCGGCTTCATCATCTGGGGGTTCAAGCGCCAGGTCGACGGCTACTCCAACCTCGTGCAGGGCTTCGTGCCGCACCGCTACCTGCCCTGCTCGTCGTTCAAGTTCCAGCGGGTCTCCTTCGTCGAAGGGAGCTCCTGATGAGCGAAACCGTCATCCCGACCGAGTCCGCGCCGGTCACGGTCGCCGTGCCGGAGCCGCCGCGTGGGCGGTCGCCGGCCGCAGCGTGGACCTGGTGGCTGGTGCGGCGGGTCGGTACGGCGCTGCTGACCCTGTTCCTCGTGTCCGTGCTGGTGTTCTTCGCCACCGCCGCGCTGGGCGACCCGATCCGGGCCATCCTCGGCAAGGACTACGCGGCCAGCCCCGGCCGGGTCGCGATCCTCCGCGACCAGCTCAACCTCGACCAGCCGATCATCCAGCGCTACTTCGACTGGCTCGGCGGGCTGCTCACCGGTGACCTCGGCATCTCGACGTCGAACCAGCAGGCGGTCTCCACGCTGATCGGCGACCGGGTGGTCAACAGCGCCGTCCTGGTGCTGATCGCCGCCGTCGTGATGATCCCAGTGGCCTTCGGCGTCGCGATGATCTCGGTCAACGCGCGTGGCAAGGGGCTGGACCAGGGCATCCAGGTGGTGCTGCTCGGCCTGGCGGGGGTGCCGGAGTTCGTCACCGGCATCCTGCTGGTCGCGCTGTTCTCCACGACGGTCTTCCACGTGCTGCCCGCGGTGACGATCAGCGCGGGCGGCGAGGGACCGTGGCACAACCCGGCGTCGATGATCCTGCCCGTGGCGACGCTGGTGCTCGCGGTCGCGCCGTACGTCATCCGCATCCTGCGCAGCACGCTGCTCGAGGTGATCGACAGCGACTACGTCGAGCTGGCCAGGCTCAAGGGCATCCCGGAGAAGGTCGTGATGCGCAAGCACGCGCTGCTGAACGCGATCGTCCCGGGCATCCAGGTGATCGCGCTGCAGCTGGCCTGGCTGGCCGGGGGCGTGGTGATCGTGGAGTACCTGTTCTCCTACCCGGGCATCGGCGCCAGCCTGGTCGACAGCGTGCGCAACAGCGACTTCCCGATGGTGCAGGCCCTGAGCATGATCATCGCGGCGGTGTACGTCGGGGTGAACCTCGTCGCCGACATCTTGTCGATCCTGTTCACACCTCGGGCCAGGACGGCGATCACGTCATGACGGTCATCAGCACGCAGACCGTCCGCCGGGTGACCCGGCAGCGCCGGCTGCTTGTCGGCCTGGTGATCACGCTGGCGGTCGTGGTCATGGCAGTCGCCGGCCCGTGGGTCGCGCCGTACGGCGAGAACGAGATCGTCGGCAAGCCGTTCACGATGGAGGGCTCGTTCCTCGGCACGGACTACCTCGGCCAGGACGTGTGGAGCCGGCTGCTGTGGGGCGGCCGGTCGATCCTCGTCATCTCGTTCCTGGCCACCCTGCTCGGGATGGTCCTCGGCATCCTCATCGGTGTCGTCGCGGCTTACGCCGGCGGCTGGGTCGACGAGGTGGTGATGCGGCTCAACGACGTGATGCTGGCGTTCCCACAGATCCTGCTCGCACTGCTGGTGCTGTCGGCGGTGGACCAGCCGACCTGGTGGCTGATCGTGCTGCTGGTCGGCGTCTCGCACGCGCCGCGGGTGGCGCGCATGGCCCGTGGCGTGGCGCTCGGACTGGTGTCCCGGGACTTCGTCGCCTCCGCGGAGGCGCTCGGCGAGAGCCGGCTCCGGATCATCCTCGCCGAGGTGCTGCCCAACATGAACGCGCCGCTGCTCGCCGAGGCCGGCCTGCGGCTGACCTACTCCATCGGCATGGTGGCCGGCATCGGCTTCCTGGGCTTCGCCGTCAACCCGGGGGCCGCCGACTGGGGGGTCATGATCTACGAGAACCGGCTGGCTCTGCTGGTCCAGCCCTGGGGCGTGCTCGCGCCGGTGATCGTCATCGCCATCTTCACGATCGGCACGAACCTGATGGCCGACGGCATCACCCAGCTCGCGGCGAAGGGAGGCGAGGACCGGTGACCACGACCTCGGCCACCAAGGACGACCAGACGGCGGGCGACGGCGCCTGCACCGTCGAGGACCTCCGGGTCGGTCTCACCGGACGGAACCTCGACGTCGTCGACGACATCGACCTGGTCCTTCACCCCGGCGAGGTGGTCGGCCTGGTCGGGGAGTCCGGCTCCGGGAAGACCACCGTGGGCACCGCCCTGCTCGCCTACGCACGCGAGGGTGCCGAGATCGAGCGCGGCCGGGTGGTCCTGGGCGGTCGCGACATCCTCACGCTGGGGACGAAGGAGGTGCGCCAGCTGCGCGGCGAGGAGATCGCCTACATGCCGCAGGACCCCGCGTCCGCCCTCAACCCGAGCATCCGCATCGGCCGGCAGCTGGTCGAGCTGCTCGAGCTGCGCGACATCGGCACTGCCGCGGAGCGCGACCAGCGGGCCAGGGCCGGCCTGGAGGAGGTGGGCCTGCCCAGCGACGACGAGTTCCTGCGCCGCTACCCCCACCAGCTGTCCGGGGGACAGGTGCAGCGGGTCGCGCTGGCGATGGCGTTCCTGCCCCGTCCCAAGGTGCTGGTCCTCGACGAGCCGACCACCGGCCTCGACGTCACCACGCAGGGCCTGGTGCTGGACACGATGAGCACTCTGTGCCGGTCTCACAACGTTGCCGCGCTGTACGTCACGCACGACCTCGCGGTGATCGCCAACATCGCCGACCGCGTCGCCGTCATGTACGCCGGCAGGGTGGTCGAGCTCGGTCCGCGGGAGTCGATCTTCGCCAACCCGTCGCACCCGTACACCCGCGCCCTGCTCGACGCGATCCCGCACATGCACCAGGCGCGCGCGCTCAGTGGCATCCCGGGCCGAACGCCCGGTCCGGGCCGTCGGCCCGAGGGCTGTCGCTTCCACGACCGCTGCGGCTACGCGATCGAGGAGTGCGGCAGGGTCGACCCGCCACCCTACGAGGTCGCACCGGGCCACACGGCGCGGTGCATCCGCCTCGACCAGATCGGCGCGTGGGACATCAACCTCGGCAGGGTCCCCGACGCCGACCCTGGCAAGCAGCGCGAGGTGGTGCTCGGCGTACAGGACCTCGAGGTGTTCTACGGCCACAAGCGCGTCGTGCACGGGGTGACCTTCGACGTCGCGCGGGCCGAGTGCGTCGCGCTCGTGGGGGAGTCCGGCAGCGGCAAGACCACCATCTCCCGCTGCGTCGGCGGGCTGCACAAGCAGTGGACCGGGTCGATCCGGGTGGAGGGCATCGAGCTGGCGAAGAGCGCCCGCAAGCGCACCGCCGAGGAGCGCAAGCGGGTGCAGTACATCTTCCAGAACCCCTACCTGTCGCTGAACCCCCGCTCGACCATCGAGCAGATCATCTGCCGGCCGCTGCAGCTGTTCGGCCTGGCCTCCGGCAAGGCGGCCAGGGACCGTGCGGCGGAGCTGCTCGAGCAGGTCGCGCTGGGCCCGACCGTGCTGCGGCTGCAGACCAACCGGCTCTCCGGCGGCGAGCGGCAGCGGGTGGCGATCGCCCGCGCGCTGGCCGCGGAGCCCGACGTGCTGGTCTGCGACGAGATCACCTCCGCGCTCGACGTCTCGGTGCAGGGGTCGATCGTGGCCCTGCTGGAGGAGCTGCGGAAGACGCGAGGCATCAGCATGCTCTTCGTGACCCACAACCTGGCCCTGGTGCGGTCGATCGCGGCCCGGGTGCAGATCCTGAACGACGGCCGCGTCGTGGAGTCCGGATCGGTGGTCGAGGTGATGGACTCGCCCAAGGAGGAGTACACGAAGACCCTGCTGGCTAACAGCCCGCGCATCGACTAGCGCCTGTTGACCACCGCAGCCCGTGGCACAGTCCCAGCCCAGCTCCCGAGGTTTCGACACGGTCTCGCCTAGCGGCTCGACCGGCTCAACCAGCGGTGGGCTCGGATGACCGTGGATGCCTCCAGCGGGCTGGGCGGGTTGGAGCTGGTCAACCCGCAGCTGTCCTCGTCGGGGTGGCGGTACGTCGCGGTGCCCGCGTCGTCGCACCTCCGGCTCCCGGCGGCGCACCGGGAGCTGGACATGTGCGTCGCCGGGGCGGGGCGCATGAACAGCCTCGGCCGGTGGCTGACCGACACCGTCACCACGTCGCTTCTCGTGCTGGACCACGGTGTCGTGGTCCATGAGTGGTACGCCGAGGGGCTGGGCCGCGACGACCTGTTCCTCGGCGCGTCGATGACCAAGTCCGCGCTGGCACACCTGGTCGGTACGGCGGTCCGGTCCGGTGACCTGCGCGTGGAGGACCGGGTCGTGGACCACATCCCCGAGCTCGGCGACAGCGGCTACGGCGCCTGCGGGGTGGGCGACCTGCTCACGATGACCACCGGTGTGGACTGGGTCGAGGACCACCGCGACCCCGAGAGTCCGGCGAGCCGGCTCGTGCGCTGCTTCGCCGGCGACGGCGGAGGTTCCCGGGAGCTGCTGTGCCAGGTGGCTCCGG
>JBIOYO010000263.1:0-2359 GCA_044870175.1 Nocardioidaceae bacterium
CGGGACACCAGGCTCAGCACGGCGGCCGCGACGGCGAACCGCTCACCGGGCGGTCCGGGGCGCAGGGCGAGCGCCTGGGCCAGCGCCTCGGCCTGCGGGCCGGGGATCCGGTCCAGGAGGCCCAGCAGTGGCCGGACCAGCTGCGACAGCCCGGCGAACGGCAGGTCCTGCTCGGCCTCAGCGCCCGACGCAGCGACCACCTGCATGTCACCGGCCAGCGACCGGGCCCCGGCCAGGAGCGCGCTCTTGCCGATCCCCGCCTCGCCCGCCACCACCAGCGTGCCGCTGGAGCCGGACCTGGCCGCCGCCACCAGCCGTTCGACCCGCTGCCGCTCGGTGTCCCGGCCGACCAGCATGCTCCGCACCCTAGCCGCGTGATGCCAGCCCGGCGGCGGAACGCTAGGTGGGCCACCTGATGCGAGGCGCTACGCGCGGTCCCTAGCGTCGGCGCCACGTCCACTCCCGGGCCCACGCCCCGGGTCGCCACGAGGAGGCAGCACATGACCGACCTGACCACGGCGCCCACACCCGCACCGTCCCTCGACACCGACAAGCTGATGTCCTTCGTCTTCCGGGCCGTCGACGAGGTCGGCGCCACCTTGAACACCGCCCTGGTCGTCCTGGGCGACAAGCTGGGCTACTACCGGGCGCTCGCCGGCCACGGGCCGCTGACCCCCGCTGGGCTGGCCGAGGCGACCCTGACCGACGAGCACTACGCCCGGGAGTGGCTGAACGCGCAGGCCGCCGGCGGCTTCGTCGAGTACGACGCCGGGTCCGGCCGCTACGCCCTGCCCCCGGAGCAGGCGGTCGCGCTCGCCGACGAGTCCAGCCCCGCCTTCCTGCCAGGCTTCTTCCAGATCGCCCTCGGCACGGTGGCCGACTCCGGCCGCATCGCCCAGGCCGCCCGGGACGGCGCCGGCATCGGCTGGCACGAGCACAACACCGACGTACACCACGGCTGCGAGCGGTTCTTCCGGCCCGGGTACCACGCGCACCTGGTCCAGGAGTGGCTGCCGGCCGCCGGCGTGGCGGACAAGCTCCGCGCCGGCGCCTCGGTGGCCGACATCGGCTGCGGGCACGGGGCCTCCACGATCCTGATGAGCCAGGCGTTCCCGCGGTCGCGGTTCCTCGGCTCGGACTACCACGCCGAGTCGGTCCGGGTCGCCCGCGAGCGCGCGGAGGAGGCCGGCGTCGCCGACCGGGTCCGGTTCGAGGTCGCGTCGGCGCAGGAGTTCTCCGGCTCGGGGTACGACGTGGTGACCACGTTCGACGCCCTGCACGACATGGGTGACCCGGTCGGCGCGGCCCGGCACGTGTACGACGTGCTCGCCGGCGACGGCACTTGGATGGTCGTCGAGCCGATGGCCGGCGACCGGGTGGAGGACAATCTGAACCCGGTGGGGCGCGCCTACTACGGCTTCTCCACCCTGCTGTGCACGCCCGCCTCGCTGTCGCAGGAGATCGGGCTGGCGATCGGCACCCAGGCCGGTCCGGCGCGGATCCGGGACATCACCACCGCGGCCGGGTTCACCGGCTTCGAGTCGGTCGCGGAGACGCCGTTCAACCGGGTGCTACGGATCCGCCGCTGACCCGGGGGCACCGGCCAGGAGGAGAGCGATGCGAGCCAGGCAGCCGGACACGGCGGGCACCGTCGAGCGGGACGGGGTGCGGATCGCCTACGAGGTGTTCGGCGAGGCCGGAGGCGGGGAGCGGCCGGCGGTGCTGCTGATGCCGACCTGGTCGATCATCCCCTCGCGGCACTGGAAGCACCAGGTGCCGTTCCTCGCCCGCCGCTACCGGGTGGTCACCTTCGACGGCCGCGGCTCGGGCGGATCGGACCGCCCGGTCGGTCCGGACAGCTACAGCGACGCCGAGTACGTCGCCGACGCGGTCGCAGTGCTGGACGCCACCGGCACCGGACGCGCGGTGGTGGTGGGCCTGTCCTGCGGTGCGGCGTGGTCGATGCGGCTCGCGCTCGACCACCCGGACCGGGTGCAGGGCATCGTCACCATCGGACCCGCGGTCGGGCTCGCCCCGGGCCAGGAGGATCGCACCCGGCAGGTGTTCAGCGAGTCGTCCGGCCCGGGAGGGGGCTGGTCGCAGTTCAACCGGCACACCTGGCTGGAGGGCGACTACGACGCGTTCCTCCGGTTCTTCTTCGGCCGGATGTTCCCCGAGCCGCACTCCACGAAGGCGATCGAGGACTGCGTCGGGTGGGGCCACGAGATCGGTCCGGAGCGGCTGGTGGACACCGAGGAGGCCCGGCAGCTGTGCCGGACCCCCGGCTTCGCACGCGAGCTGGCCCGCGTGCAGGTGCCGAGCCTGGTCATCCACGGCGACGACGACCGGATCCGCCCGC
>JBIOYO010000264.1:0-2937 GCA_044870175.1 Nocardioidaceae bacterium
GTGTAGAGCGGGTCCATCTGGCGGAACGTGACCAGCACGGCCAGGTCGTCGAACCAGCGCACCGCGGTGATCTGCTCGTCCCTGCCCAGGCCCCGCAGCGCGCCCACCTGCTCCAGCCGGCTGCCCCGCTCCTCCAGGACGACCACTCCGTTGTCGGTCGGGTCCCACGCCTGGCCGAAGCCGGTGGCCACGCGCAGGAGGCCGTCGTGCTCGTCGAGGCTCCAGCGGTCCCGCACCGCGCCCCGGACCGAGCCGGAGGCCACGTACGTCGTCGTGCCGTCGTCGACAGCGAACGCGTGGACGTCGGTGACGGTAGGGCCGGGCTTCGACGGTGCCGGCGCGACGCCCTTCTGCAGCCACGGGCCGGTGTCCTCGCGCTGGGTGGCGACGTAGAGCCGGTCGGCGGAGGAGTAGACGACTCCGGCGTCGGCCGTGACCGCGGTGACGTCCCGGCCGGCCAGGTCGCCGCCGGGCAGCGTCAGGACGGTCACGGTCCCGGGGCCGGAGGGCACGCGGGGGTGCCGGACGTCGCCGCAGCCGACCAGGGGGCGTTGCGTGCCGCCGTCCACGCGGACCCAGGGCAGCCAGTCCTCGACGCTGCTCTCGCGGACGACCTCGCGGTTCTCGCGCGTGGCCGCCTTCTCCCCGCCCGGGGAGCCGCCCGGGGAGACCGACGGGCCGGTCTCGTCCCACCAGGGGTTGGTGAAGTCCAGGCGCGGCATGCTGGACACGACCACGCGCACCGTGCCCTCGTGCTCGCGGGCGCTGAGCACCTGCCCGCCGACCTCCACGTCGGAGACCACCTCGGGAGCGGACGGGTCGGCCAGCGACACCTGCAGCAGCCGCGTGGTGGCCGGCCGCAGCCAGTACGGCGCCGCGACCCGGCCCTCTGCGAGCGGCATCGGGGAGCGGTCGGAGCCGAGCACGAGGACGGTGTCCCCGTCGAGCAGGAGCTCCGCCCCGGACAGCGGGGGCGGCAGCCGCAGGCGGCCCACGTCCACCGGCTCTGTCCCGGACACGTCGGTGACCACCAGCCACCGCCCGCGGACCGACACCACGCGAGACCCGTCGGTCTTGGCGACGTCCGGCTCGTCCACACCGGTCTCCTGGACGGTGGTGCCGGTGTCGGAGGAGGACACGGGAGCATCGGGCGGGGCGGTCCCCTCGACGGCCGCGGACATCCGTACGTTCGCCGGGATGAGCAGGTCCCCTCCGAGGTCGCCCAGGAGCATGGGCCCCTCCAGGCCGTACGGGCCGACCAGGGGCAGCGCCGTGTCGACGTACCAGCGGCGCAGCGTCTCGCAGTCGGTGAAGGCCGGCAGCTCGGCGGCGGCCGCCGGCCGCGCCAACGGGCCGGCGGACGGGGAGGAGGCGAGTCCGGCCACGGTGACCGACAGGCACGCGGTGCTGGCCGCGGCGGCGGCGGCGGTGAGCAGCATGCCTCGCATCGGTTCTCCCCTTCGACGGTGGTCCGGCCCGGAGCGCCGGGACGTGGATGTGACGCGCGGCCCGGGTCGTCGGTTCCCCACCGACCGGGGACCGGGCCACCCGGAAGGCCCGGATGACCCCGGGTGGCACAGTGGGCCCGGACCCCTGACTCGGAGGAGGACACGTGCCCAGAGGCCGCGACCAGGCCGACTACGACCTGGTGCTCTTCGGCGCGACCGGGTTCACCGGCGGGCTGACCGCCGACTACCTGGCCCGTCACGCCCCTCCGGGCTGCACATGGGCACTGGCCGGCCGTGACAAGGGCCGGCTGGAGGCGGTCCGCGAGCGGCTGGCCGGGGTGGACCCTGCCCTGGCGGACCTCCCGCTGCTGGTGGCCGACGCCACCGACGCCGGGTCGCTGCGCGAGGTCGCGGAGTCCGCCCGCGTGGTGGCCACGACGGTGGGCCCGTACCTGCGGTACGGCGCGCCGCTGGTCGCCGCCTGCGCCGCGGCCGGCACCGACTACGCCGACCTAACGGGCGAGCCGGAGTTCGTCGACCGGATGTACGTCGCGCACCACGACGAGGCGGCCGCCTCCGGTGCCCGCCTGGTGCACTGCGCCGGCTTCGACTCCGTGCCGCACGACCTCGGGGTGCTGCTGACCGTGCGGGAGCTGCCCGACGACGTACCCATCTCGGTACGCGGCGTGGTTCGCAGCAACGCCGGCTTCTCCGGAGGCACCTTCGGCTCCGCCCTGGAGCGGCTGTCCCGCCCGGTCTCTGCCAAGGAGGCCGCGCGCGCCCGCCGCGCCCTCGAGCCCCGGCCGGTGGGCCGTCGGGTCCGGGCGGTCAAGGGCAGGCCCATGCGCGACCACCGGACCGGGCTCTGGCTGCTGCCCCTGCCCACCATCGACCCCCTGGTGGTGCGGCGGTCCGCGGCCGCGCTGCCCGAGTACGGCCCGGACTTCTCCTACAGCCACTACGCGGGGGTCCGCAGCGTGGTCAACGTCGCGCTGGGCGTGGGCACGGTCGCGGCGGTCGCGGCCGCCGCGCAGGTCCCGCCGGCGCGGGCCTGGCTCGCCGGCCGGTTCGCCTCCGGGTCGGGTCCGGAGCCCTCCCGTCGCGAGCGCTCGTGGTTCACCGTCGACCTGGTCGGCGAGGGCGGCGGGCGCCGGGTGACCACGCGGGTCAGCGGTGGCGACCCGGGCTACACAGAAACCGCCACGATGCTGTCCGAGACCGCCCTGTCGCTCGCCTTCGACGACAACCCGCCCACCGCCGGCCAGGTCACCACCGCCGTGGCAGCCGGCGAGAACCTGGTCGCCCGGCTGGTCCGCGCCGGGATGGAGATGTCGGTAGTCGAGGTACGCGCGTGACGTCATGGACGGGTCGCGCGGACGTCCCCTACCCAGAGGGGTCATCACCGCTCCCGATCGGGTAGTGAATCAGGCGGAAGGGGTTACGGCTCCTCTCAGAACACCTAGACTCGGGAGCCTCGGGTCACCATCCA
>JBIOYO010000265.1:0-4089 GCA_044870175.1 Nocardioidaceae bacterium
GGTCAGCTGCTCCCCGAGGAACATCGTTCCGACCACGGCCACGAGGGCGGTTCCGAGCCCGGCCCAGAGCGCGTAGGTGACCGAGACGGAGAGCTGCTTGACCACGAGTGCGAGCAGCCAGATGGACAGCGCATAGCCGGCCAGCACGAGCACGGACCAGGCCGGATCGCGGAACCCCTCGGTGCGGGGCAGGGCAGAGGTGGCCGCCACCTCGGCGGCGACGGCCAGGGCGAGCAGCCCGAGCGCGGTGTACATGTCTGCCTCTCTCGGAGATCGGTGTGTAGCGAGCGCTACAACAACGCCAATGTAGCATCTGCTACAGAGGGCGGCAAGCCGGGTGAGGAGCGGGCATGGTCAGCCGACGGCGGGAGGAGCTCGCTGACGCAGCGACGGACTACGCCCTGGCGCACGGGCTGATCGGGCTGAGCCTGCGCCCGCTCGCGGCCGCGCTCGGCACCAGCGACCGGATGCTGCTCTACCACTTCGACTCCAAGGACGACCTGGTCGCCGCGCTGGTGCGCACGTCGACCCAGCAGGCGGTCCAGCGGGTCCGGGCGATGCCGCCGTCGGCCAGCGTCGCCGAGGCCGTGCTGGAGCTGTGGGACGTGGTGAGCGGCTCCGAGGTGGAGCGACTGCAGCGCCTGTACGTCGAGGCCGCGGCGCTCGGGCTGTTCGGCACCGAGCCGTACGCCGCCGTGGTCCGCGAGTCCAACGCGTTGTGGACGGCCGCGTTGGAGGACCACCTCCGCGACGCCGGGCTGACCGGGTCCGAGGCAGGGAGCGCAGTGGTGCTGCTGGACGCGGTCTTCATGGGCCTGCTCCTTGACCTGCCGCTGCATCCCAGTCGCACCGCCGCCGACCGGGCCGTCGCGGAGCTGGCCGCGGCGCTGGCGGGTCAGGGCAGCGCGTAGACGTTCTCGGCCGGCCGCACCAGGAGGCCGTCGCGGGCGAGGCCGGCCAGGCACCGCTCCCGCTGGACCTCGTCGGTCCACACGGCGTCCATCCGGCTGCGCTGGACCGGCCCGTCCGCGGCGCGCAGCACGGCGAGCAGCCGGCCACGGCACTGCCGGTCGGTGCCGGCGTAGGCCTGGACCCGCCGCGGCGGACCGGCGTACGGGGGCCGTCCCGCCGCCCGCCAGGCGCAGGGGTCCGCGACCGGGCAGTCCGCGCACCGCGGCTGCGTGGCCGTGCAGACCAGCGCGCCGAGCTCCATGACGCCGACCGCCCAGGCTGCGCTGGTCGCGGGGTGGTCCGGCAGCAGGTTCGCCGCGCGGTCCCGCTCGGCGCGCGTGAGGGAGGGGGCCGGCATGGCGGTGCCCCCGATGAGCCGGGCGTGCACGCGGCGCACGTTGGTGTCCAGCACCACGTGGCGCCCGCCGAAGGCGAACGAGGCGACCGCGGCGGCGGTGTAGTCGCCCACGCCGGGCAACGCGCGCAGGTCGCCGTAGTCCTCCGGCACCCGGCCCCCGTGCCGCTCCACGAGCGCGCTCGCCGCCGCGTGCAGCCGCACCGCGCGCCGCGGGTAGCCCAGCGACCCCCACGCGCGGACCGCGTCGCCCGCTGAGGATGCGGCCAGGCCGGCCGGCGTCGGCCAGGTCTGCATCCATGAGCGCCACACGGGGAGCACCCGGGCGACGGGCGTCTGCTGCAGCATCACCTCGGACACGAGCACCCCCCACGGGGAAGCGCCGGGACCGCGCCAGGGCAGGTCCCGGGCGTGCTCGGCGAACCAGGCCAGGACCCGCTCGTGCAGTGTCTCGCGGGTGGTCATCGCGGGCGAGCCTATGCCCCGCCACGCCCGGTGTGGCACCCACATCCGGCCGCCTCGCGCGGTTAGCGTCAGTGCCGTGAGCGAGCGGAGCGAGCCGGTGAGGTCGCTGACCAGACCCCGGGGGCCGCTGCCGGCGCGGGTGTACTGGCTCCGGCGCGCCCTGGTGCTCGGAGTCGCCGTGCTCCTGGTCGTCGGTATGGCGAAGCTGCTGGGCAGCACCACGGGCGACGGCGGCGACCCGGCGTCCGCGAGGGTCGTGGGGGCCGAGGAGTCGGCCAGCTCGGCGACCCCCTCGCAGTTCTCCCCGTCTCCGGCGGTGCCCTCGGCCGTCGTCTCGCCGGAAGTCACCTCGGGCACCTCGCAGCCGGCCAGGCCGACCCGGGCCCCGCTTCCCCAGCCCACCGGTCCCTGCGACGACGCCGACGTGGTCGTCACCCCGCGCGTGGACGAGGCGCACGCCGGCGGCGACGTCACCATCGCGCTGGACCTCACCACCCTGTCGTCGCCGGCCTGCACGTGGACCGTCTCGCCTGAGTCCGTCGCCCTGAAGATCACCTCCGGCCGCGACCGCATCTGGTCCAGCCAGGACTGCCCGGCGGCCATCCCCACCGAGGAGGTCGTGCCGCGTCGCACCCTGGCCGACACGGTCGATGTGGTCTGGAGTGGGCGCCGGTCTGACAGCGAGTGCTCGGGTACGACGCAGTGGGCGCTGCGAGGCTGGTACCACGCCGAGGCGGTCGCCCTCGGGGCGGAGACCCCGGTGGACGTGCAGTTCGAGCTGACCGCGCCCCCGCCGCGCTTCGTCACGCAGACCCCGTCACCGACTCCGAGCGCATCCCCCACCGCGTCGCCCACCACGAAGCCGACCGCCTCACCAAGCAGCCGTCGCGACCGCTGAGCCCATCCGCCGGTTGAGCCGCCGAGCCCGCGAGGCGTGTCGAAACCAAGGTGCCCCACGGCAGAGTCTCAGCCCGAGTCCCGAGGTTTCGACACGGTCTCACCTAGCGGCGCAGGCGGGCTCAACCACCGCAGAGGTCAGACGTAGCGCTCCAGGATGCTCGACTCGGCCAGGCGGGAGAGGCCCTCGCGGACGCTGCGGGCGCGGAGCTCGCCGATGCCGTCCACGGCCTGCAGGTCGTCGATGCTGGCTGAGAGCAGCTTCTGCAGGCTGCCGAAGTGGTCGACCAGGCGCTCGACCATCAAGGCGGGCAGGCGGGGCACCTTGGCCAGCAGCCGGTAACCCCGCGGGGCGGCCACGGTGTCGAGATGCTCGGCGGAGCCGAGGCCCAGGGCTCTGGCCACGGAGCTGACGTCGACCAGCTCGGTCGGCGACAGCGACTCCAGCGCGGTGAGGATGTCCGCGGTGCTGCGCGCCCTCTTGCCGGTGGGCTGGTAGTCGCGCACGACGAGCTCCCGCTCGGCGTCGACGCCGGTCACGAGCTCGTCGAGCTGCAACGACAGCAGCCTGCCGTCGCTGCCGAGCTCGAGCACGTAGTCCTCGATCTCGCGGGCGATCCGGGTGACCATCTCCAGCCGCTGGGCGACGACGGCGACGTCGCGGGCCGTGACCAGGTCCTCGATCTCCAGGGCGGACAGGGTGCTGGACACCTCGTCGAGCCGAAGCTTGTAGCGCTCGAGGGTGGCCAGCGCCTGGTTGGCCCGGGACAGGATCGACGCGGAGTCCTCCACGACGTAACGGGTCGCCCCGACGTACACCGCGATGATCTGCATGGACTGCGACACCGAGATCACCGGGAGGCCGGTCATGCGCGCCACCCGGTCGGCCGTGCGGTGCCTGGTGCCGGTCTCGCTGGAGGGGATGGCCGGGTCCGGCATCAGGTGGACTGCGGCGTTGAGGATCCGCGACGCCTCGGGGTCCAAGATGATGGCGCCGTCCATCTTGGCCAGCTCGCGAAGGCCGGTGGAGCTGAACGGCACGTCGATGGCGAAGCCGCCTGTGGAGATGGCCTCGACGACGCGGTCGGTGCCGAGCACGATCAGTGCGCCGGTGCGCCCCCGCAGGACCCGCTCGAGACCGTCGCGCAGCGGTGTGCCGGGGGCGATGCTGGCCAGCGTCGCACGCAAGGCCAGGCTCTCCCCGGACCGGTCGCTGCCCGCCATCTCGCTCCCCACGTCGGTGCCGACTCATCGTCACCTGTGCCCAGTCCTGCGCAGACGATTCTAGGAGGCCGCCGTCGAGACCAGCTCCAGCAGGTGGACCGCGTGGCTCAGGTCGGTCGCCGGCAGCAGGCGGACCTCGTCGCCGGCGGCCTTCGCGACGGCCGGCGACGTGGCGGCGTCGGCCGGGACGAGCGCGA
>JBIOYO010000266.1:0-6431 GCA_044870175.1 Nocardioidaceae bacterium
TCGACCGGCTCAACCACCGGAGTCGCGGCCGGGCCGAGTCTTCGCCGGGCTGAGAGAGTGACAGGGTGGCGACACCCGTGCTCGACCGCCGTGGCGCCGTCGCGGTCGTCGTGGCGGCCGTCGCGCTGATCGCGGTGCTGGGCTGGTGGCTGGTGCCGTGGGACTGGGTCCCCGGGGGCACGCTGGTGCCGGCCCGGGTCGAGGACCTGCTCAGCCCCGCCCAGGTCGCCCGCGCCGAGGCGCACGCCGACGTGGTCCGGCCGCTGTCCTGGGCGGCGTACGCCGTGTCGCTCGGCACCGGACTGGTGCTGGGGCCCACCCCGCTCGGCGCCGGAGTGATCCGGAGGCTGCCGCGGCGGCTGCCGTGGTGGGCCACCGTCGCCGTCGGCGTGCTCCTCGTCGAGGTGCTGCTCTCGGCGGTCACGCTTCCCTTCGCACTGCGGGTCCGGGCGGAGAACCTCGCAGTGGGGCTGACCACCCAGTCGCTCGGCGGCTGGCTGGTCGACCGCGGCCTCGGCCTCCTGGTCTCCTGGGTGGGCCTGAGCCTGGTGGTCCTGCTCGTCATCGGTGCGGCCAGGCGCCGGCCGCGGACCTGGTTCGCGTGGGCGGCGGCGGTCGTCGCCGTGCTGACCTTCGCGGTGTCGTTGCTCTACCCGGTGGTCGTGGAGCCACTGTTCAACCGGTTCACGCCGATGCCCGACGGCCCCCTGCGCACGTCGATCCTCAGGCTGGCGGACCGGGAGAACGTGCATGTCGACGACGTCCTGGTCGCGGACGCCTCGCGGCGCACCACCACGCTCAACGCGTACGTGTCCGGGCTCGGTGGCACCCGGCGGGTCGTCGTCTACGACAACCTGCTCGACGACGCACCGCCGGACCAGGTACTGGCCGTGGTGGCCCACGAGCTGGCACACGCCGAGCACCACGACGTGCTGGTGGGGACGACGCTCGCGGCGGTGGCCGCCGCCGCAGGCATGGCCGCCCTGGCACTGCTCCTGGACTGGCCGTGGCTGCTGCGCCGGGCGGCCGTCACCGGGCCGGGCGACCCTGCCGCGGCGGCGCTGGTGCTCGCGCTGGTCGCCCTGGGCGCCGCGCTGGCCGCGCCCGCCCAGAACGCCGTGAGCCGAGCGGTCGAGGCCCGCGCCGACCGGACCGCGCTGGAGGTGACCGGCGACGCCGCGACGTTCGTGGACCTGCAGCGCTCGCTTGCCGTGCACTCGCTGGCCGACCCGACCCCGCCCCGGTGGGCGCAGCTCTGGTTCGGCTCCCACCCGACCCTTCCGCAGCGCGCCGGCCTGCCCGCGTCACTGGAGCGAGCCGGCCGGTGACCCGCACCCTGGTGGTCACCAACGACTTCCCGCCCCGGCACGGCGGCATCCCGACGTTCGTCCGGTCGCTGTGTGACGCCTTCCCGCCGGCCGACGTGGTGGTGTACGCCTCCAGACAGCCCGGCGACTCCGAGTACGACGCCACGCTGCCGTTCCGCGTGCACCGCGACCCGACCCGGGTGCTGCTGCCCTCCCCTGCCGTGGGCCGGCGGGTGGCTCGCGTGGTCCGGGACGAGGGCTGTGATCGGGTGGTCTTCGGCGCCGCCGCGCCGCTCGGGCTGCTCGGCCGCCGGCTCCGGGCGGCCGGCGCGCGGCGGCTGGTCGCCCTGACCCACGGCCACGAGGTGTGGTGGGCCCGGCTGCCCGGCACGAGGAGGCTGCTGCGCCGCATCGGCGACTCCGTCGACGTGGTGACCTACGTCAGCGAGTGGTGTCGCGAGCAGATCGCCCCCGCCCTGTCGCCGCAGGCGTCGAGCGCGATGCGCCGGCTGTCCCCGAGCGTGGACACCGAGCGGTTCCGGCCCGGCTGTGGCGGACACGCGGTCAGGGCGCGGCTCGGCCTCGACGCCGACGCCCTCGTCGTGGTCTGCGTCGGCCGCCTGGTCCGTCGCAAGGGTCAGGACAGCCTGGTCCGCGCCTGGCCGGAGGTGCTCGCGGCCCGGCCGGGGTCGGTGCTCCTCCTCGTCGGCACCGGGCCACTGAATCGTGCGCTGCGTCGCCTTGTGCGCCGGCACGGCGTCGGCGGCGCCGTGCGCCTGCTCGGCGCGGTCGACGACCTGCCGCCCTACCTCGACGCCGCCGACGTGTTCGCCATGCCCTGCCGCAGCGTCCGCCTGGGGCTCGAGGTGGAGGCCTTCGGCATCGTCTACCTGGAGGCGGCGGCGTGCGGCCTGCCGGTGGTGGCCGGCCGGTCGGGCGGCGCGCCGGAGGTGGCCGCCAGGCTCGACGAGGCGGTCGTCGTCGACGGTCGCGACGCCGGCCAGGTCGCGGCCGCAGTGCTGGCGCTCGCCGGTCGCCGGACGCACGCACCCCGCCTGGACCTGGGCGAGACCGACCAGGAGACCCTGCGCGCGCTGCTGTGACCGGTCGCCGGCCCTCAGCCGTCGTAGAGCGCCTCGACCTCGCCGCGGCACTCCCGCATCACGACCGCACGCCGCAGCTTCAGGCTGGGGGTCAGCTGACCACCCTCCTCGGTCCAGTCCACGGGCAAGATGGCGAACCCGCGGATCGACTCGGCCTTCGACACCGCCTTGTTGGCCTCGTCGACCGCCTCCTGGATCTCCGCGCGGAGGTCGGGGTCGTCGACCAGCCGGGCCACGTCGGCGGGCTTGTCGTGCTGCTCTGCCCACAGCGGCAGCACGTCGGTGTCGATGGTCACCAGCGCGGCGATGAACGGCCGCCCGTCACCCACGACGATGCACTGGCTGACCATGTGGTGCGCGCGCAGCCGGTCCTCCAGCAGGGCGGGAGCGACGTTCTTGCCACCTGCCGTGACCAGGATCTCCTTCTTGCGGCCGGTGATCCGCACGAACCCCTGGGCGTCGATCTCCCCGACGTCGCCGGTATGCAGCCAATTCTCCGCGTCCACCACCTCGGCCGTCGCGGCGTCGTTGCGCCAGTAGCCCTTCATCACCTGGCCGCCGCGCACCAGCAGCTCGCCGTCGTCGGCGACCCGGATCGCGGTGCCGCCGAGCGGCCGCCCGACCGACCCGACCGCGAGCGCGTCGGGGGTGTTGACCGTGACCGCGGCCGTGCTCTCCGTCAGCCCGTAGCCCTCGAGCACGGTCACGCCGATGCCCCGGTAGAAGTGGCCGAGGCGCTCACCCAGGGGGGCGCCGCCGGAGACGGCGTACGAGCACCGCCCGCCCAGGGCCGCCCGCAGCCTGCCGTACACCAGCCGGTCGAAGACCGCGTGCCGCACCCGGAGGAACGGACCCGGCCGGCCCACGTCCAAAGCGCGGCTGTAGGAGATGGCCGTGGCCGCGGCCGCGTCGAACAGCCGGCCGCGGCCCTCGGACGCGGCCCGCTGCGAGGCCTGGTTGAACACCCGCTCGAACACCCGCGGCACGGCCAGCACGAACGTCGGCCGGAACTCGGTCAGGTCCTCGACCAGGTGCGACACGTCCGGGGTGTGGCCGAGCCGGACCCGCTGCCGCACCGCTCCCACCTGGATGACCCGGGCGAACACGTGCGGGAGCGGCAGGAACAGCAGGGTCGAGGCGTCCTCGAGCTCGAACAGCTCGCGCAGGTCGGAGATGGCCGTCCCGAGCTCGAAGGCGAAGTTGCCGTGCGTGAGCATGCACCCCTTGGGACGGCCCGTCGTGCCCGAGGTGTAGATGACCGTGGCCACGTCGTCTGGTCCCGCCGCCGTACGACGCCGCTCCAGCTGGTCGTCGGACACGTCGTGACCCAGGCGAAGCAGCACGTCGACGGCGTTGCCGTCCAGGGACCAGACCTGGCTCAGCTCGGGCAGCCGTTCGCGCATGTGGCTGACCCGGCCCACATGGTGGGCGGTCTCGACGACGATCGCCCGAGCCCCGGAGTCGGCAAGGATCCACTCGACCTGCTCGGGCGAGGACGTCTCGTAGATCGGCACCGTGACAGCGCCGGCGAACCACGAGGCGTAGTCGAGCAGGGTCCACTCGTAGCGGGTCCTGGACATGATGGCGATCCGGTCGCGGGCCTGCACGCCCGCGGCGACCAAGCCCTTGGCGGTGCTGCGCACCTCGGCGAGGAACTGCGCCGCGGTGACGTCCGCCCAGCCGTTGCTCTGGCGCCGGGCGAAGCAGGGCGTGCCGGCGTGCTGTTCCCCGTTGGCGACCACGTCGTCGGTGAGGTTGCCGGTCGTGGGCAGGCGGACGGTCAGCGGGCTTGCGAACTCTCGCACGGCCACCTCCTTCGACGACGGCGGGCCTCGACCGGGGACCCCCGGGACGTGCGCCCGGAGACTACTGCACGCTCGTGCGTGCCCGGCCGTGGCGGGAGCCTGGTCGCCGGAGCCGTGCCCGGGGGCGGTCGGTAGGCTCTGCGCACCGCCGGAGTGGCTCGGTGGTGCCCAGCCGGATCCGCTGACCCGACACGCGGGCCGGACCGACGAGGAGACGCAGTGGCCGACCAGACGAGCTCGACCATCGGCATCGCCGCGCCGCCTGCCGAGGTGATGTCGGTGATCGCCGACTTCGACTCCTACCCCGCCTGGGCGCAGGGGGTGAAGGTGAGCCGGGTCGTCGCGGAGTCCGCGGTGCCCGGCCGGCCGCTGCAGGTGTACTTCGAGCTCGACGCCGGCCCGATCCGTGACGCCTACACGCTGGAGTACGACTGGCGCGGTGACGACGCGGTCTCGTGGTGGCTGGTGCAGGGCAGGATGCTCAAGGCCCTGGACGGCACGTACGACCTGGCCTGTGGGGCCGACGGCGGAACGGAGGTGACCTACCACCTCACCGTGGAGATCTCGGTCCCGATGATCGGGATGCTGCGGCGCAGGGCGGAGAAGGTCATCATCGACTCCGCGCTGACCGGGCTGAAGCAGCGCGTCGAGACGCTGGCCCAACAGTGAGGCCACTAGTGCGGCCAGAGGTGAGACTGGCGTGAGGACCGTCCTGTTCACCGGCAAGGGCGGGGTCGGGAAGACCACCGCCGCGGCCGGCACCGCGACCCTTGCCGCTCGGGCGGGCCACCGGACCCTGGTGATGTCGACCGACCCAGCGCACTCGCTGGCCGACGCGTTCGGCGTCGGCGTCGGCGCGGAGCCCACCCTGGTGGCCGACCGGCTGTTCGTCCAGCAGGTCGACGCCCAGCGCCGGTTCGAGCGGTCCTGGTCGGAGATCCAGACCTACCTGCTCGCCGTGCTGGACGCGGCCGGGGTGGACCCGATCACGGCCGAGGAGCTGACCGTCCTGCCGGGCGCGGAGGAGGTGCTCGCCCTCCTGGAGCTGCGCGACCACGTGGTCTCGGAGCGCTGGGACGTGCTCGTCGTGGACTGCGCTCCGACCGCGGAGACGTTGCGGCTGCTCGCGCTGCCAGAAGCGCTCGGCTGGTACATGGACCGGCTGTTCCCGACCCAGCGTCGCATGGTCAGAGCGCTCAAGCCGGTCCTCGCGAAGGCCGCGGGCGTTCCCATGCCGGACGACGGCGCGTTCGCAGCGGTGGCTCGGCTGCACGAGGACCTGGAGCAGGTGCGCGACATCCTCGGGGGGAAGGACTGCAGCGTCCGCCTGGTGCTCACGCCGGAGACGGTCGTGGTCGCCGAGGCACGCCGCTCGCTGACCACCCTGTCCCTGTACGGCTACACCGTCGACGGCGTGGTGGCGAACCGGGTCTTCCCGGCGGCCGGCACGGACGCGTGGCGGGCCCGGTGGGTGGAGGCGCAGCAGCAGGTTCTCCGCGAGGTGGAGCAGTCGTTCGCCGGTCTGCCGGTGTGGTGCTCGGAGTACCAGGCGGTCGAGCCGGTCGGCGTCTCGGCGCTGGCCGAGCTGGCCATGGCGACGTACGCCGAGGACGACCCGCTGCTGCCACCGCCCAGCAGCGGCCCGCTGTCGCTGGCCAGGGCCCCCGGCGGCGGGGCGACGCTGCGGATGGCGCTGCCCTTCGCCACGAGCGCCGACGTCAACCTCGCTCGCCACGGCGACGACCTGGTCGTCACCGTCGGCTCGCACCGCCGCATTCTCGCCCTGCCCGTTGGGCTGCGGGCACAGACCGTGACCGGGGCCCGGCTCGAGGACGGCGTGCTGCGGGTGCGGTTCAGACCGGACGACGGCGCGGGAGCCGCGGACCGGCCCGAGGTGCCGCGATGACCTCCGACGACACCACCTCCGGCGCCAGGTCTGGGGCGGGGCCGGAGTCGCCGCATGTGGGGTCGCTGGCCGACGAGGCAGCCAAGCTTCTGGCTGCGCTGCAGGATCTGACCACGACAGCCGGCCACGAGCACGCCGCCGCAGCCGGTACGGCGCTGGGCGGCGCCGCCGCCGGGCTGCGCGACGTCGGGGAGCACCTGGCCGGTGCGCCGGAGTGCCGCTACTGCCCGCTGTGCCGGGTGGTCGCGGCCGTCCGCGGGACCAGCCCGGAGGTCCGCGAGCACCTGGCCACCGCCGGCTCGGCGCTGCT
>JBIOYO010000267.1:0-2284 GCA_044870175.1 Nocardioidaceae bacterium
AGCAGCAGCGGGCCGAGCACGTGCGTGGCCATGGACAGCTCGTGGCCCTGCGCGGACTCGGTGCGCCGCGGCGGCATCACCCCGGCGTTGTGCACGATGCCGGCGAGCCGCTCGCCCGCGGCGGCCAGGTCGGCGACCAGCTCGCCGGCGCACCGCTCCACGTCGTCGAGGTCGCTGACGTCGCAGCGCCAGGCCACGACGTCGGCGCCCGGCTGCGCCTCGGCCGTGCCGCGGAGCGCCCGGGCCCCGGACTCCTCCGACCTGGCCAGCACGTGCACCCTGGCGCCATAGCGGGCCAGCCCGGCGGCGGTGGCCAGGCCCAGCCCGCCGGCGGCCCCGGTGACCAGGACCGACCGGCCGGCCAGCGCGTCGCACGCGGGGTCTGCCGGCCAGCCGGGCAGGGCTCGCCGGGTGGCCAGGCCGACCCGGGTGTAGCCGACCACGACGGTCCGGTCGAGGACCCGGTCGACCAGGCCGGCCGCCTGCTCGCGTAGCCCGGGCATGTGCGTCAGGGCACCCGGTGCAGCCAGCCGAACGTGTCCTCGGCGCGGCCGTACTGGATGTCGACCAGCGCCTGGCGGATCTCCTTGGCGACCGGCCCGATCTCGTCGCCGGTGCTCACCTCGCCGCCGGTCCAGCCCAGAGTGCCCACCGGGGTCACCACGGCAGCGGTGCCGCAGGCGAAGACCTCCCGGATCCGCCCGGACTCCACCCCTGCGCGCCATTCGTCGATGGAGAACCGCCGCTCCTCGACCCGGTGGCCGAGCTTGCCGCACAGCTCCAGGATCGAGTCGCGGGTCACGCCCTCGAGGATGGTGCCGGTGAGCGAGGGAGTGACGATGACGCCGTCGTCGTGGACGAAGTACAGGTTCATCCCGCCGAGCTCCTCGACCCAGGTGTGCTCGAAGGCGTCGAGGAACACCACCTGGTCGTAGCCCTTGTCGATCGCCTCGGCCTGCGCCACCAGCGACGATGCGTAGTTGCCGCCGGTCTTGGCCGCGCCCATGCCGCCGGTCGCGGCGCGTGAGTACTGCTCGCTGACCATGATCGAGACCGGTTTGACGCCGCGGGGGAAGTACGCGCCCGCCGGCGAGGCGATCACCATGTAGGTCACGTGCTTGGCCGGCCGCACGCCGAGGAAGGCCTCCGAGGCGAACATGAACGGGCGCAGGTAGAGGCTCTTCTCCCCCGCCGGGTCGGGCACCCAGTCCTGGTCGGTCCGCACCAGCGCGTCGACGGAGGCGACGAAGTCCTCCACGGGCAGCTCCGGCAGCGCCAGCCGTCGGCTGGACCGCAGCATCCGGTTGCCGTTCGACTCGGGCCGGAACGTGCACACCGACCCGTCGGCGTGCCGGTAGGCCTTCAGCCCCTCGAAGATCTCCTGGGCGTAGTGCAGCACCGCGGTGGCGGGGTCGAGGGTCAGCGGCGCGTACGCCGTGACGCGGGCGTCGTGCCACCCCGCGTCCGGGGTCCACTCGGCGACGTACATGTGGTCGGTGAAGTGGACCCCGAAGCCGGGAGCGGCCAGGATCTCGGCGAGCCGCTCCGGACTCGTCCGGTCCTCACGGGGCGTGATGCTGATGTCCATCGGCGACATGGGGAGCACGGTACCTGCGTCAGCCGGCCACGCGCGCGGCGATGGCGTCGCCGACGGCCGCCGTGCTTCTCGGTGAGGAGTCGCGGGCGGCGAGGTCGGCGACGACGGCGTCCTCCACGCGGCGTGCGGCGTCCTCAAGGCCGAGGTGGTCCAGCATCAGCGCCACGGACAGGATCGCCGCGGTCGGGTCCGCCTTCTGCTGCCCGGCGATGTCGGGTGCGGACCCGTGCACCGGCTCGAACATGCTCGGGGTGGTCCGGTCGGGGTTGATGTTGCCGCTGGCCGCCAGCCCGATGCCTCCCGTCACCGCCGCGGCGAGGTCGGTGATGATGTCGCCGAACAGGTTGTCGGTGACCACGACGTCGAAGCGGGCCGGGTCGGTGACCAGGAAGATGGTCGCCGCGTCGACGTGCAGGTAGTCCACGGACACCTGCGGGAACTCGGTGGCCACCTCGCCGACCACCCGCGACCACACCGTGCCGGCGTGCACCAGCACGTTGGTCTTGTGGACCAAGGTCAGCTGGCGCCGGGGACGCCGGGCGGCCCGGGCGAACGCGTCGCGGACCACCCGCTCCACCCCGAAGGCCGTGTTGAGCGAGACCTCGGTGGCGATCTCGTGCGGCGTGCCCACGCGGACGGCGCCGCCGGTGCCGGTGTACGGGCCCTCGGTGCCCTCACGGACCACCA
>JBIOYO010000268.1:0-2365 GCA_044870175.1 Nocardioidaceae bacterium
CGCCTGCGCGGGTCCCGGCTGGTCGTGGTGAACTCCCACCGGGGTGGCCGGGAGTTCAGCGGCGAGGAGTCCCACGAGACCGAGGAGCAGCTCACCGACGTGCACGAGACGCTGGAGCATGAGGGCGTCGACCACGAGGTGCGGCAGCTGGTGCGTGGCCTGGACCCTGCCGAGGACCTGATCCACGTGGCCGAGGAGGTCGGCGCGGAGATCATCGTGATCGGGCTGCGCCGCCGGTCGCCGGTCGGCAAGCTGATCCTCGGCAGCAACGCGCAGCGCGTGCTGCTCGACGCGCCCTGCCCCGTGCTGGCGGTGAAGGCGGCGGAGTAGGCGCAGGTCACCCCCGCGCCGGGCCGTAGCCACCCCCGCCCGGGGTCTCGACCACGAAGACGTCGCCGGCCTCCACCGGCACGGTGTCGCACCCCTCCATGTGGTCCACCGAGCCGTCCTCGTGCTCGATCCACTGCCGGCCGAGCGCTCCCGGCTCCCCGCCGTTCATCCCGTACGCCGGGACGCGTCGGTGGCTGGTCAGGGTGCTCACCGTCATCGGCTCGAGGAAGCGGATGCGCCGGCGGCCTCCGTCACCTCCGGGCCAGCGGCCCGCGCCACCGGTGCCGGGCACGATCTCGAAGGACTCCAGCCGGACCGGGTAGCGCCACTCCAGGACCTCGGGGTCGGTGAGGCGGGAGTTGGTCATGTGCGTCTGCACCACGTCGGTGCCCCGGAAGCCGTCACCGGCCCCGGAGCCGCTCGCGACGGTCTCGTAGTACTGGGTTCGCTCGTTGCCGAACGTGACGTTGTTCATGGTGCCGGACCCCTCGGCCTGCACGCCGAGCGCGGCGTAGAGCGCTCCCGTGACGGCCTGCGACGTCTCGACGTTGCCCGCCGCAACCGCTGCGGGGTACTCCGGCGCCAGCATCGAGCCTGGCGGGATCGTGACCCGGATCGGCGCCAGGCAACCGGAGTTGAGCGGGATGTCGTCGTCGACGAGGGTGCGGAAGACGTAGAGGACCGCGGCCATCACGACCGACGACGGGGCGTTGGCGTTCCCGGGCTGCTGTGGCGAGGTCCCGGTGAAGTCGATGTCGGCGGTCCGGGCCTCGCGGTCGACCGTGATCGCCACCTCGATCCGGGCGCCGCTGTCGAGCTCGTAGCTGAAGCTGCCGTCGTGCAGCGCGGAGATCACGCGGCGGACCGACTCCTCGGCGTTGCGTCGCACGTGGCCCATGTACGCCGTCACCGCATCCAGGCCGAAGTGGCCGACCATCGCCAGCAGCTCCTCGACGCCCTTCTCGTTCGCCGCGATCTGGGCCCGCAGGTCGGCAATGTTGGCCTCGGGGTTGCGGGACGGGTGCTCGGCGCCCAGGAGGAGGTCGAGGGTCTCCTGCTCTCGCATCCGGCCGTCCTCGACGAGCAGCCAGCCGTCGATCAGGACGCCCTCCTCCTCGACCCGGGAGCTGGCCGCCGGCATCGAGCCGGGGGTGAGTCCGCCGATCTCGGCGTGATGGCCACGGGACGCGACGTAGAAGAGGATCTCGCTCCCGGTCCCGTCGAAGACCGGGGTGACGACGGTGATGTCCGGGAGGTGGGTGCCCCCGCGGTAGGGGTTGTTGAGCGCGTAGGAGTCGCCGGGCTTCATGCGTCCCGCGTAGCCCTCGATCACCGCCTTGATGCTCTCGCCCATCGAGCCGAGATGCACCGGCATGTGCGGCGCGTTCGCGATCAGGTTGCCCTCGGTGTCGAACAACGCGCACGAGAAGTCGAGCCGCTCCTTGATGTTGACCGAGTGCGCGGTGCTCTGCAGTCGCACGCCCATCTGCTCGGCGATGGACATGAAGAGGTTGTTGAAGATCTCGAGCATGACCGGGTCGACGCCGGTGCCCACCTCGGACTGGTCCGGGCGCGCCGCAACCCGGGTGAGCAGCAGGTGACCGAGCTCGTCGACGGCGGCCCGCCAGCCCGGCTCGACCACCGTGGTCGAGTTGGCCTCGGCGATGATCGCCGGGCCTTCGACCACGTCGCCGACACCGATGTCGTCGCGGCGGTGCACGTCGACCTCGGTCCACGCGCCCGCGACGAACACCTGGGCGCGGGCGGCTGGGACGAGGGGCCCGCTCCTCTGCGGCCGCCCGTCGGAGCCGCCCTGCACCGTCTCGGCCTCCGCAAGCACCTCGACCGACACCGCCTCGATGACGATCCGCTTGTCCGGCATGAGGAAGGAGAACCGGCGCCGGTAGACCGCCTCGAACTCGCGAACCATCTCCTCGGCGGAGCCGATCGTGACCGGCACGGCGGTGTCGGTCCCGTCGTACCGCACCAGGGCCCGGGCGCGCGTCCGGGTCAGCTGGGGAGGAAGGCCCTCCTC
>JBIOYO010000269.1:0-2130 GCA_044870175.1 Nocardioidaceae bacterium
CCGGTCACCCTAGAGGGTGTCAGCGGCTGAGCTCGGCGACGACGTTGGAGTCCCAGCCGAGGCCGTCTGAGTAGCTGCCCCCGCAGGTCACGATGACCAGGCGCTCGGGGCCATCCTGCCGAAACACGCGCTCGCTCGGCAGGTCACCCTTGGGGTAGGTCACGACCCGGTCGAGCCGGTACGTCAGACCGCTGAGCGTGACCTGGGCGCCCGCCGGCAGCTCTTCAAGCGCGGCGAACGGCCCGCGACCCTGCGTGTCGCTGTCCCGGTGCACGACCAGGACCACGGTGCCGGTGCGGCTGCCCGGCCGGGCGCCTGCGTCCCACCGGCCCAGCGTGGACACGTCGTCCGGAGGGACAAGGGCGCCGTCGCTGCGCCGGGAGACGTCCGTGACCGGGAAGTCACGCCCCCAGAGAGCCACTCGCAGCACTCCCCTCCAGGGGGCCTGACGCGCGGTTGCCGCGACCGCCTTGGCGCGCGGGGCTGCGTCGGTGGCCTGTGTACCAGTGGTCTGCGCGGCGACGGCTGCCTCGTCGTACGTCGGTTCGCCCGCACCCGCAGCGGCAACCAGGGTGGGCCACGGAACCTGCCAGAGGACCGCGCCGAGAAGGGCTGCGGCGAGGGCGTAGCCCACCGCCATACGCGCCGCTCGCGGTGTCACGGCGCGCTCTGCACGACGGGACTCGTCGTGCCGGCCGCTCGTGTGCCCGGAGGGGAACTGCTCCATGGTCTTGCCGTCCTTTGCGCGTGTGCAGCTGTCGTGCAGTCGGTCCTGCCCTCACCCGTGCGACGCCTCGCGTGGCCAGGTATGACGCGAGTTTCGGTCACGCGATGAGAACTGCGGAGGGCTTGAGGGTTTCTTGCGGGAAGGCGGGGTTGCCGTGCCGGTTGGGCTTGAGCCTGGCCGCTGAGGATTGTCATCAGCACGACAACAGCAAGCCAGTAAGGGAAAACTCGCCATGAACCTGCGTCGCATCGCTCCGGACCCGTCCATCACGACGGGCACCAGCACCGAGGTTGTCGCGCTCATCCCCGCGCACAACGAGGGCGCGAACATCCAGAACGCGATCGGCGGGCTGCTCCGGCAGGATCACCGGCCCGACCGCGTCATCGTCGTCGCGGACAACTGCACCGACGACACGGCGCGGATCGCTCGTGAGGCCGGCGCCGAGGTAGTCGAGACCGTCGGGAACACGGCCAAGAAGGCCGGGGCGCTCAACCAGGCCCTCGCCGCCGTCCTGCCCCAGTTGGGCGACGAGGCGGTGGTGCTGGTCCAGGATGCCGACAGCGCGCTGGACCAGGGCTTCGTCTCGGCGGCCGTGCGCCATCTCGAGCGGGACGACCGGCTCGGGGCGGTGGGCGGCACGTTCCGCGGCAGTGCGGACCACACCTTCGTCGGCCATCTGCAACGCAACGAGTACGCCCGGTACGCCCGCGACGTACGCCGGCTCGAGGGGAAGTGCCTCGTGGTCACCGGCACCGCCGCCGTGCTCCGCGTCCGCACGCTTCGCGCTGTCTCGCGGGCACGGCTCGACGGCCGCATCCCAGCCGGCGACGGCCAGGGCGGGATCTACGACACCACCGTGCTGACCGAGGACAACGAGCTCACGTTCGCCCTGCTGCACCTGGGCTATACCGTCCTCTCCCCGAAGGAGTGCACGCTCACCACCGAGGTGATGACGTCCTGGCGCGCGCTGTGGAGCCAGCGCCTGCGCTGGAAGCGCGGTGCGGTCGAGAACTGCGCGCAGTACGGCCTGACCGGCGTGACGTGGCGCTACTGGGGTCGTCAGCTGTTCACGGCGCTCGGGATCATCGTGACCGTCGTCTACCTGACCAGCGTCGGTTGGTCCCTCACGTCGTACGGCGCGGTCTCGGTGCACCCGTTCTGGATGGCAGTTACCGCCATCTTCGTGGTCGAGCGGATCGTCACCGTCAAGGACCGAGGCCCGCGGCACATGCTCCTCGCCGCCACGATGTACGAGCTCGTCTACGACATCTGTCTTCAGGTCGTGCACGCGAAGGCGTACGCAGACGCAGCCCTTCGACGCGAAAGGAGGTGGTAACCATGTATGACAAGCCGACGTCGCTTCTGCCCACCACGGTGCCCGCGGGCGCCACGGGCGCCGGTGC
>JBIOYO010000270.1:0-2826 GCA_044870175.1 Nocardioidaceae bacterium
CCAGCGCCGGACGGCTCACCTCGGGCTTCTACCCGATCCTGATGTTCGGCCTTCCCGCCGCCGCGCTGGCCATGATCCAGGTCGCCAAGCCCGCGCAGAAGAAGGTCGCGGTCGGCATCCTCTCGGCAGCGGCACTGACCGCCTTCCTCACCGGAGTCACCGAGCCCCTCGAGTTCGCGTTCATGTTCGTGGCGTTCCCGCTCTACGTCATCCACGCACTCCTGACCGGCCTGTCCCTGGCGATCGCCTACCTGCTCGACATCCACCTCGGCTTCTCGTTCTCAGCTGGATTGATCGACCTCCTCCTCTACGGCACGGCGCCCGCGGCCAAGAACATCCCTCTGCTCATCGTGATGGGGCTGGCGTTCTTCGCGCTGTACTACGTGATGTTCCGGTTCGCGATCCTGCGGTGGAACATGCGCACTCCCGGACGTGAGCCCGATGAGGAGTTCGAGGAGGAGCAGGCCGCGAACCTCACCGACCCGGCCGGTGGCCGGGCGACCGCTGGCGGGTCCGGAGCCCGCCAGGAGAAGGCCGAGCAGCTGATCGCCGCCTTCGGAGGCCGGGAGAACCTCCTGAACGTCGACGCCTGCATCACCCGCCTGCGGATCGAGGTCGCCGACAAGGGCCAGGTCAACCAGTCCCGTCTGAAGGCCCTGGGCGCGGCCGGCGTGATGGAGGTCGGCAACAACGTCCAAGCCATCTTCGGCCCTCAGGCGGACGCCTTGAAGTCCGACATGAACCTCGCCCTGGCCGGGGCGCCGCTCGAGGCCTCGGTCACCACTCGCGAGCCCGAACCCGCGGCCCCTACCCAGGACGTCGCGCGGTCCGTGCTCGCCCCGGTCTCGGGCCGGATCGTGGCGATGTCGGAGGTGCCGGACGCCACCTTCGCGCAGGGCATCGTAGGACCAGGCGTCGCGATCGACCCACCGCGCCAGGTCGTGGTCGCGGTGGCACCGGTCGGCGGCAAGATCGTGAAGCTCTGGCCTCATGCCTACGTGATCATGACCTCCGACAACGTCGGCGTGCTCGTCCACCTGGGCCTGGACACCGTCCAGCTCAAGGGCGAGGGGTTCACCGTGCTGGTCGAGGAGGGCGCCCAGGTGGAGGTCGGACGGCCGATGGTCAGGTACGACGTGCCGGCAGTCGAGGCGACCGGCCGCAACCCGGTCATCCCGATCGTGGTCATGGACAAGAAGCGGGCCATCGACGTGGTCGCGGCCGCCGACGCACCGGTCACGGTTCTCGACGAGGTGTTCACCATCCAGGCCGGCGCCACCAAGTAGGGGGCTCTCGATGGAAGTCGTCATCCTCGACGGAGCGGAGGAGGTCGGCAGGCTCGCCGCCGACGCGATCGCCGACCTCCTCGGGCGCAAGCCGGCCGCGGTGCTGGGTCTGGCCACGGGATCCTCACCGCAGGCCATCTACGACGAGCTGGCGCGCCGCTGCGAGGCCGGTGAGGTGTCCTTCGCGCGGGCCCGCGGCTTCACCCTCGACGAGTACGTCGGGTTGGAGGCCGACCACCCGCAGCGTTACCGCAACGTCATCGACGCCGAGCTCGTCTCCCGCGTCGACTTCGCGCCGGGGGCGGTCCGAGGTCCCGATGGGCTGGCCGAGGACATCCCGGCCGCCTGTGCGGCGTACGAAGCCGACATCACCGAGGCCGGCGGGATCGACCTGCAGATCCTGGGGATCGGGACGGACGGGCACATCGGGTTCAACGAGCCCGGCTCCTCCTTGGCGTCGCGGACCCGCATCAAGACGCTCACACCGCAGACGCGGCTCGACAACGCCCGGTTCTTCGACGGCGACCTGGAGCAGGTCCCCCACCACTGCCTCACCCAGGGTTTGGCGACGATCATGTCGGCCCGCCACGTCGTGCTGGTCGCGACCGGCCAGGGCAAGGCCCAGGCGGTGCACCAGCTGGTCGAGGGTGGGGTCAGCGCGCTCTGGCCAGGCACGATTCTGCAGCATCACCCGCACGCCACCGTGCTGCTGGACGAGGCGGCCGCCAGCCGCTTGCAGCTGGCGGCGTACTACCGCGACGCCTACCGCGGCAAGCCCGCGTGGCAGGGCATCTGAGCAGCGGACGCCCGAGGTGCTGATCACCGCCGACGTCATCGTCACCGGGAGCGAGGTGCTGCGGGCCGGGTGGCTCGAGGTCGCCGCCGGGCGAGTGGTCGGGGTGGGTGCAGGTCAGCCGCCGGGACCGGCCGACGTGCCTCTGGGTGCGGTGACGGTCGTCCCCGGCTTCGTGGACAGCCACGGCCACGGAGGCGGGGGCGGGGCGTTCCCGGACGCCACGGAGGAGGGGACCCGCAAGACGATCGACCTGCATGCCCGGCACGGGACCACCACCATGATCGCCTCGCTGGTCTCCGCCCCTCCTGAAGACCTCCTGCGGCAGGTTCGGGTGCTGGCCGACCATGCGCAGGCGGGGTGGGTGGGGGGCATCCACCTGGAGGGCCCCTGGTTGGCGCCGGGCAGGCGTGGTGCGCACGAACCGTCGGCGCTACGCGATCCGGACCCGGCGGAGATCGACCGGCTCCTGACCGCGGGCGCCCAGAGCATCCGCATGGTGACCCTGGCCCCCGAGCTCGAGGGAGCGCAGGACGCCATCCGGCGGATCGTCGCTGCCGGCGCCGTCGCCGCCGTCGGGCACACCGACGCGACCTACCAGCAGACCCGCGCCGCCATCGAGGCCGGCGCGACGGTGGCCACCCATCTGTTCAACGCGATGCGACCCATCCACCACCGAGAGCCCGGACCGGTGATCGCGCTGCTGGAGGACCCCCGGGTCACCGTCGAGCTGGTCGGCGACGGAGT
>JBIOYO010000271.1:0-2441 GCA_044870175.1 Nocardioidaceae bacterium
CCGGCGGCGACCAGGCGGAGCACCTCGACCTCGCGCGCGGACAGGGCCCGTGTGGCGGCCGTGTCGCCGGTGGGCTCGGTGCGTGGCTCGCGTCCCTGGAGGAAGGCGACCGTCGCGTCGGTGACCGCGCCGACGTCGCCCAGCCAGGGCAGGTGGTCCTCACCGCTCAGCTGCACGTACGTCGCGCCGGGGATCCGGTCGGCGAGGTCGGCGCCCAGCGCAGCGGGAATGGCCCGGTCCCCGGCGCGATGCAGGACCAGGGTGGGCACCCCGGTGACCGCGGGGAGCAGGTCGCGGCTGTCGGCCCGGTAGGCCAGCTCCAGAGCCGCCGCCGCCTCGTCCGGCGTGGCGGTCAGCCGCTGGAACCGGGCGAACTCCGCGCGGTCGGCGGCGTCGCCGTTCGGCATGAACACGTCGGCGAGCGCGCGGGAGCCGAGACCCCAGTGCCGGCGCACGACGTCGACCATCGCCTCGCGCGCGGCGGGAGAAGCGATGTCGGCGCCATGGGCGTACCCGCCGTACAGCACCAGCCGGCTCACCCGGCCGGGCAGCGTCGCGGCGAGGGCGGCGGCCACGACGGAGCCCGAGCTGGCGCCGAACACGGCGAAGCGGTCCAGCCCGACGGCGTCCGCCAGTCCGGTGAGCAGGACGGTCTCCTCCTCGCGGCTCTGCGGCGCGGGACCGGAGCGGTCCGAGAGCCCGGTGCCTGGCCGGTCGTAGCGGATCACGGTGAAACCAGTGGCCAGCCGGTCGACGAAGCGCCGGAACCGGTTGTTCCTCCAGTCCAGGCCGAGGTGGCTCGACCACCAGCCACCGACCAGCAGCGCGGGGCCGTCGCCAACCGCGGCCCAGGCGACCGACCGGCCGTCCACGTCGGCGTAGTGGACGATCTGGTCCCGGCCAGGCACGGCCCTCAGTGTAGGAGCCAGCGCTTGTCGGGGCTCCCCGCTCCGGGCGCAGCGCGGCGGGCACGGCCGGCCGCGAGGTCACCGGCGGCGCATCGCCACGCCGTGGACGACGGGGGTGATGGTGGGGAACGAGCGGGGCATGCGCCCGCGCTCGAGCCGCTCCACCTGCAGCGGGGAGTCGCTGAGCAAGGAGGCGAAGTCCCGGTCCGGGCGGCAGCCACCGGCGAGCGCCGCCTGCAGCGGCGCGGTCAGGTCCTGCAGCCCGCGCCGGAGGCCGATGCCGCGGACGTGCTCGTGGAAGAGGAACCGTCCGCCCGGCACGAGCACCCGGTGCACCTCGCGGAGGGCCTCGTCCGGCCGCGTGACGGAGCAGAACGTGAACGAGGCGGTCACCGTGTCGAACGACTCGTCGGGGAAGGGCAGCGCATGCGCATCGCCGTCCACGACGGTCCACGTCCGACCGCGTGGCTGCAGCTCGGAGAGCGTGGCTGCCAGCCGGTCCCGGAAGCCGGCGTCGGGCTCCACCAGGGTCAGGTCGGTGACCAGGGCCGGGTAGTGGGGGAGGGACAGGCCGCTACCGACGCCGATCTCCAGCGTGCGGCCTCGAGCCTGCGCCAGGAGTGCCCGGCGTACGTCGGCCTGGCCGGCGCGCTCCGACACCGACATCATCGCCGGGTACCAGTGGACGAACAAGCGGTCCAGCACCCCGCTCCGGCGAGCGAGGCGCGGGGCTTCGGTCTGTGCGAGCTTCTCCATGAGCACCATGAGACCGGAGCCGGGGGCACCGGCTCATCGCCTGGAACGGCCAACCTTCGGTGGCCGGATCCGGCCATCGGCTGGTGGCGAAGGGCACGACGTACCACGACTGCGCCCGCGGCTAGCAGGAGATTCCAAGGTCCGGCTGGTGTGGCCCAGAAGTAGCGATCGCCGCCCACTGCGCTCGCCCTACCGTCACGGGCATGCAGCAGCAGACCCTCACCCAGCTCGCCAGCCCGCGCGGCGCGATGTGCGTCGGCACCGCCGCGGTGCTGTTCGGCACCTCCGCCACGGCGAGCCAGCTGCAGGCGCCCGGGCTGGACGCGGCCTCGGTCGGCGTGTGCCGGATCGTCGTCGTCGGCGCGGCGCTGGTGCTGCTCACGTGCCTGCGAGGCGAGCCCCCCTGGCGGCGCCCGGTCGGGCCGGGGGCCGTCCTGCTGGGCAGCGTCACGGTGCTCGGATTCCAGCTCGGCTACTTCGCCGCGGTCGACCGGCTCGGTGTCGGCCCGGCGACGCTGGTGACCATCGCCACCGCGCCACTCGTGGCCGCCGTTGTGGACCATCAGCGCGGCGTGGCCTCGCTCTCGACGCGGTGGGTCGCCGGCGCGCTCCTGGCTGTGTGCCCGGGGTGGCGGTCCTCTGCGGTGGCACCTGGCCCGCCGACGTCGCCGGGCACGTCGATGACCACCATGAAGACGGTCAAGCGGGACGTTCCCCTGCGCAGCCTGCCCCGCCGCCGCTGACAGCTCAGGGCGGTCACAGCGTGCCGTCGGCCAG
>JBIOYO010000272.1:0-6044 GCA_044870175.1 Nocardioidaceae bacterium
TGCGACCTATGCCGATCCTGGAACTATGCCGACTCGGTGTGGTCATCGTCGCCGAAGCGGCGCCGGGGCGGGGATCTGGCGCCGACCGCCTGAAGAGTGCTCGGCATAGTTCCTGCTCGGTGTCGACGCTTCTGTGGTCGGAGCAGGGCGCTCCGGGACGGAGGCATCGCGATGGGGAAGGTGGGAACGCCGAGGAGGAAGCCGGGTCGGCTGGGTCCGTATGTCGAGGGCTTCGGGGAGAGTCTGGTGGCGGCGAGGTACGCACCGGGGACCGTCCGGCAGTTGTTGAAGGAGCTGGGCAGGCTCGGCCGGTGGATGGAACGGGAGAACCTCTCCACCGGCGAGCTGGGGCCGGCTGCGATTGATGCGTTCCGCGCCGATCTGACAGCGCGCGGGGCTCGACGGGTGCCGAGCGTGCGGGCCCTCAGACCGCTTCTGGACTACCTGGTGCGCGAGGGGGCGATGGTCGAGCCGCGGCCGCCGTGGGGTCCGGTCGAGGCGTTGCTTGCGGATTATCGCGAGTGGCTGGTGGTCGACCGCGGCCTGGCAGACCCGACCGTGCTGCGTTACGACAAGCTCGCGCGTCGCTTCCTGCTGGAGCGTGCAGCTGAGGACGGCAATGACTTCGTCGCCGGGCTCACCGGGGCCCAGGTCGCTTCGTTCCTCTTGCGGGAGACCACTCGGGTCAGCGTTGGTGCGGCGAAGGGGCGCGTCGCCGAGCTGCGGTCGCTGCTCAGGTTCTTGTATCTGACCGGTAGGACTGCGTTGCCGTTGGCCACGGCGGTGCCTCCTGTCGCGGGTTGGCATGACACGGGCGTGCCCATCGGGATCACGGCCAGCGACGTGCAGCGGTTGCTGGACAGTTGCGACCACACCAGCGCGGTTGGGGTCCGCGATTTCGCGATCTTGATGTTGGTCGCCCGTCTTGGGCTGCGGTCCGCAGAGGTGGCACGGCTTGAGCTGGCGGACATCGACTGGCGCTCGGGGCTGATCATGGTGCGAGGCAAGGGACGCCGCGAAGACTGCCTTCCGCTGCCCTGCGACGTTGGCGAGGCACTGACCGTCTATTTGACGACGGTCCGCCCCGCGACGTCGCTTCGGCTGGTGTTCTTGCCCTGCAAGGCGCCGACGCGGAGCATCCGCGCCGATCTGGTCAGTGACGTGACACGGCGCGCCTGCGACCGAGCGGGACTGCCCCGGGTCGGGGCGCACCGGCTTCGGCACTCGCTGGCGACGGAGATGCTGCGCCGTGGTGCGGCACTGGTCGAGGTCAGCCAGGTGCTACGCCATCGTGACCTCGCCACGACCGCGATCTACGCCAAGGTGGATCACGGCACGTTGCGCAAGGTTGCTCAGCCCTGGCCGGGAGCGGCGCGATGAGCGCCCTGTCCGAAGCCGCCGAGCAGTACCTACGGTTGCGCCGTTCGCTGGGCCACGACCTGGCAGACGCCCATCGTCTGCTGCCCCGGTTCGTCGCCTACCTTGATGGCATCGGCGCCCCGACGGTCACGGTCGTGGCCGCGATGGCATGGGCGCAGCAACCCGACGTGGACCCCGACTCCACCGTCTGGCCGCGACGTCTCGTCGTGGCCCGCGGTTTCGCCCGACACATGGCTGGCCTCGACCCGCGGACCGAAGTGCCGCCGCTGGGACTGATCCCGGCGCGGCAGCGGTGGCGTGCGCCGTTCGTCTACACTCCGGCCGACATCGATGCGCTCATGAGCCAAGCGCGGGCGTTGCGGTGGCGGTTGCCGGCTGCCACGCACGAGACGTTGATCGGGTTGCTCGCGACCACGGGCCTGCGGGTCGGTGAAGCCCTCCGCTTGGACCGTGGTGACGTGGACGTCGGCGGCGGCGTGCTGATGATCCGGGAGTCGAAGTTCGGCAAGTCCCGGCAGGTGCCGGTTCTCGCCAGCACGGTCACCGCGTTGGACTGCTACGCCAGCCTGCGTGATCGGCTCTGCCCGCGGCCTCAAACGGCGAGCTTCTTCGTGTCGATGAGGGGCACTCGGATGATCTATCCGGTGGTGCAGCAGACCTTCCGCCGTCTGTGCGACACCGCAGCGATCGGCCCCGACGTGATGCCCCGGCCACGCATCCACGACCTGCGGCACACCTTCGCCGTGTCCACCCTGCTCGCCTGGTATCAGGCCGGCGAGGACGTCGAGGCACGGCTGCCGACGCTGTCGACCTACCTCGGGCACCGAGATCCTCGTTCGACCTACTGGTACCTATCCGCCGCGCCCGAACTGCTCGCCCTGGCCGCCGGCCGTCTGCAGCTCTCGCGGGAGGTGATCCAGCGATGAGTGTGGTCGCGCCGACCCTGCAGAGCTTCTTCACCGACCGTCTGGTCCAGCAGCGCCGAGTCAGCCCGCGAACGATCGCCTCCTACCGCGATTCGCTGAAGCTGCTCGTCGTGTTCGTGCACACGCGGACCGGCAAGAAGCCCTCCGCGCTGGACTGGGACGACTTCGACGCGGACACGATCTGCGCGTTCCTCAATCATCTCGAGGTCGACCGTCACAACAGCGCTCGCACTCGCAACCTGCGCCTGACCGCAATCCGGGCACTGTTCGGCTACGCCTCGCTTCGTCACCCCGAACACGCGGCGCTCATCCAGCGCGTTCTTGCGATCCCCGCCAAACGGTTCGACAAGCCGACCGTGTCCTTCCTCACCGAGGCCGAGATCAACGCCCTCCTCGCTGCCCCCGACCAGCGGCGCTGGGAAGGTCGACGCGACCGCACCTTCTTGCTGGTTGCCCTGCAGACCGGACTCCGGGTCACCGAACTCACCAGCCTCGACTGCGGTGCTGTCACTCTCGGCACCGGCGCCAACGTCCGATGCACCGGAAAGGGACGTAGGCACCGGGCCGTTCCGTTGACCGCCGCAACCCAGGCCGTCCTCGGCGTCTGGATGACCGAACGCGCCGGCCGCCGAGACGAACCGTTGTTCCCCACCCGCACCGGACGTCGGCTCAGCAGCGACGCCGTCGAACGGCTCGTCCGCAAGCATGCCGTCACCGCCGCCGAGCAATGCCCGTCGATCCGAGCCGCCAGACTCCATCCGCACGTCCTGCGCCACAGCTGCGCGATGACCCTCCTTCAAGCCGGCGTCGACAGCGCAGTCATCGCACTCTGGCTTGGGCACACCGACATCCGCTCCACCAACGTCTACCTCCACGCCGACATGACGATCAAACAACGGGCCCTCGCTCTCACCACGCCGACCGCCATCCCACCCGGGCGCTACCGCCCCTCGGACTCTCTGCTGGCGTTCCTCGAGGCCCTGTGACTATGCCGAGCACTCTTCAGGCGGCCGGGTCCAGATCCCCGCCCCGGCGCCGCTTCGGCGACGATGACCACACCGAGTCGGCATAGTTCCAGGATCGGCATAGGTCGAGGATGAGCAGATCGACGCGGGCGAGCTTGCGGAGCTCGGCCTCGAGGCTGTTGTCGAGCCGGGAGGCGCGGAGCCGGGTGAACAGCTTGTCGGCGCGGGCGGCGTGTACGGTGATCCGGCGGCGGATCGCGATGTGCCCGAGCGCCGAGGCGAGGTGGGTCTTCCCCACGCCGACGGGGCCGAGGATGAGGACGCCGTGGCCGGCTTCGGTGAACCGCAGCGTGGCCAGGTCGGCGAGCAGCTCCCGGTCGTAGGTCAGGTCGTCGGGCTCGTCCCAGGTGTCGAGCCGCATGGCGGGGTCGAGCCCGGCGGTCCGGGCGCGCAGCATGGCCGAGCGCGAGTCGCGGCGGGTGATCTCGTCGGCGAGGACGAGCTGGAGGAACGCGGCGTGGCTGAGCTTCTGCTGCCGGGCCAGCACCAGCCGTTCGGGCAGGGTCTGGCTCATCTGGCCGAGCTTGAGCTCCTTGAGGGTGCGGACCAGGTCCGCGCCGACAGGGTCGACCGGCCCCCTGGCGTTGCTCGTCCTCGCGCCGTTGGGCTCGGCGCTCGTGGTGGTCGTCATCGGTGGTGGTCTCCTTCCGTGCTGGGGTTGGCGGCACTGCTGGGATGCGCGTCGTTGGGGCCGCCGGGGATGAGGGTGAGCTGGACGCTGGTCGACGTCGTCCGCGACGGCGGACTGGGGCGGCGTGGTTGGGGAACGGGCGTACTCGGCCGGGTCGCGGGCGAACCTGCCGCCGCCGGGGTGGTGCCCGCTCGCGGCGAGGGTGGGCATCGCGGGCAGGACCGGCTGCTGGGTCTCGGTGGCCTTGGCCAGCATCGCGGCGATCTTCGACACGCTCACGACGTCGAGGTCCAGCGACCGGCCACACGCGGTCTCGACAGGTCCGGGGCCGTAGCGGCGGACCAGGCCCTGGAGCCGGTAGACGCTGCGCATCCTGGTCCATGGCAGCGGGTCGTCGAGCAGCCGCTCGGCGTAGATCCCGATGTTGGCGCCGTGCCCTGCGCAGACCGCGATCAGGCGGGTCAGGTCCCGCATCGCGTACCCGGCCTTGTGCTCGGGCAGGTCGGCCGGGTCGGTCGACCTGCCCCCGGGTGGCTGCCGCGGGTGGGTCTTGACCAACCGCCCGCCTCCGGCGCCGGTGGAGTAGAGCTTGACCAGCTCGGTGTCGGCGCGCGCGTCCAGGTGC
The DNA here is from genome assembly GCA_044870175.1 of Nocardioidaceae bacterium. Classification (GTDB taxonomy): domain Bacteria; phylum Actinomycetota; class Actinomycetes; order Propionibacteriales; family Nocardioidaceae; genus JBIOUF01. Next base: position 4,588 of record JBIOYO010000272.1, read on the forward strand.
CGGCCGATGAACGCCTCGGGGATGGAGTACAGCGCCTTGGCGACCTCAACGTGGTAGTCGCGGTGCACCTTGACCCGGGTGAAGATCGGCACGTCATACGGTGCGGGCACCGGCAGGAGGCAGGACGCTTCGAGCTCGGCGAACATCTCCGCCGGCCGCCTGGCCGTGGTGCCGTGGACCCGCATCCCAGCCCGCTCCCGACACCAGCTCTCGGCTCGGGCTTGGGCGTCGGGAAGGTCGGCGAACGACTCCCCGGCCCAGAAGTTGCCGCGCACGTACTGCACAGCCCGCTCCACCCTGGGCTTGTCCTGAGGCGAGGCGACCCGGGTCGGGTCGGTGCCGAACCCGGCATGCTGGGCGTAGTCCAACCAGCCCGGCGACAACCGCGGCGTCAGCGCGTCGGCCTTGGTCACCACCGGGGTCAGGTTGTCGGGAATCAGCACCCGGAACACGCCCCCGAAGAAGCCCCAGGCGGCCTCGCAGCCCGCGATCACCGCGGCCTGGGTCTGGGAGTAGGTCAGCCACACGAACATGTGCCGCGACAGGACCGCGGTGAAGATCAGCACGTGCACCCGACGCTTCCGTGCGGTCTCCGGGTCGACCAGCAGGCCGAGCTGGGCGAAGTCGAGCTGGCACTCCACCCCGGGCTCGCCATCGGCGACGCGGACCGTGGTGCCCCGGCCGGTGCGGAACCCGCACCGCTCGACGGCGAACCTGTGCAGCGTCCGGTACGGCACCCGCACTCCCTGCCGAGCCAGCAGCTGCTCGATCTTGGTGATCGACAACGGGTCGTGCTTGACCCCGTCGTGCTCGCTGCCAGCCACCCATGCCCGGATCTGCTCCTCGTGGCCGAGCAGCGTCTCCCACGCTGTGCCGTGTCCGTGCGGCCGGGCCGGGCGGACCGCCTCGACCACCAGCCCGACCAACTCGTCGCTGACCGCATCCGGCCCGGCGTCGCGGGTCAGCCCCGACCCCTGGGCCGCCTCCACGTAGCGGCGGGCGGTCTTGCGGTCCACCCCCGCCCGTGCTGCGACCCTCCGCAACCCAGCTCCCTCGAGCCAGGCCCGCAGCACCTCACGCACCTCGACCACGCTGACCTCCCTGAAGCCCATCCGCTTTGACCTCCACGTCGACGGTCATGACGTGGGCAGTCAACGAGCGGCTCCAGGACCCTCCGGGCAGGCGCGCCGGGTGGTCCCATGACTGGCAAACCAGGTGGTCCCATGGGGCTGGCAGAAACCCGCTCAGCGCGGTCCCATGCTCATGGCAGGCGACAGTCAGTGCCCTCGGAGCGCAACCACGATAAGTTCGCCTGGTCCAGCGGACACGGAGGGGTTGTCACAAGGGAGCTTCACGGGAGCAAGGCGAGATGATGGACGACCTGTTAAGGACCGCAGTGGGAGCCGCGCTTGCCTCGCTGCTCGCCTGGATCGTCGGGACGAGGGTGGCCTATCGCT
>JBIOYO010000273.1:0-2797 GCA_044870175.1 Nocardioidaceae bacterium
TGCCTGCCGGGGGCCGCAGCCGGTGGCGGCTGGACCCGCTGCCGACGGTCGTCGACGCCGGCGACTGGGCGGTCCTCGAGCACGGCGTCGAGCAGCGTGCCCGGCTGCTGGAGGCGGTGGTCGCCGACCTCTACGGCCCCCGCCGGCTGCTGACCGCTGGGCTGGTGCCGCCCGAGCTGGTCTGGCGCCACGGCGGCTACCTGCGGCCCGCCTGGGGTGCCCACCGGCGCGGCCCGCACCTGGTGCTGCTGGCCACCGACGTCGGCCGCGGGGCCGACGGGTCGTGGCGGGCCATCGCCGACCGGACCCAGGCGCCCTCCGGCCTTGGCTACGCCATGGAGAACCGCCGGGTCGTCGCGCGGCTCCTCCCAGACGCGTACCGCCGGGCCGATCTGCGCCGGCTGACCGGGTTCTTCGGGCAGGTCCGTGACGCCGTCGGCGACCTCGCCCCGGCCGGCGTGGAGGACCCTCGCGCGGTCGTGCTCACCCCGGGGCGCCACAGCGAGACCGCCTTCGACCAGGCCTACATCGCCTCGCTGCTCGGCTTCCCGCTGGTCGCCGGGAGCGATCTGGCGATGCGGGACGGCCGGGTGTGGACTCGTGAGCTGGACGGGCTGCGCCCGGTGGACGTGGTGCTGCGCCGAGTCGACGACACCTGGTGCGACCCGCTGGAGCTGCGCCCGGACTCCGAGCTCGGCGTGCCCGGCCTCCTCGAGGCCTGCCGGCGCGGCACGGTGGGCCTGGCCAACGGCTTCGGGTCCGGCCTGGTCGAGTCGCCGGCGTTCCCGGCGCTGCTGCCGCGGCTGTGCGAGGCGCTGCTCGACGAGCCGTTGCGCCTGCGCTCCGCGCAGGCATGGTGGTGCGGGGAGCCCGAGGGACTCGCCTACGTGCTGGACCACCTGGACACGCTGGTGCTGCGCCGGGTCGGGGCCTCACGAAGGCAGGGACTGTACGGGCCCCGCCTCCCCGCCGCAGACCTGCAGGCGTGGCGGGCGCGGGTCCGTCGAGACCCCGGCGCGTTCGTCGGTCAGGAGGTGCTGCCACTGTCGACCACGCCGACCGTCGCCGGCTTCGGGCTCGGCCCCCGGCCGCTGACCATGCGGCTGTTCTCGGTCGCGCGGGAGTCGTCGTACGCCGTCATGCCCGGCGCCCTGGGCCGGGTGCTGCCCGACCAGGCCCAGCGCGTGGCACTGAGCAAGGACGTCTGGGTGCTCAAGTCTGACGACACGCGGGCCGCCCCCGCGCCCGTGGTGTTGGAGCCGATGCCCTCGCGTCGCGCGCCGGTCGCGATGGTGCCGCGTGCGATGGAGGACCTGTTCTGGGTGGGCCGCTACACCGAGCGCGCCGAGGACGCGGTCCGGCTGCTGCTGGTCCTGCGCGGGCTCGCCGACGACTATCCCGACGGGAGCGCGGACCCGGGCCGTGGTGCGGTCGGCGTCGTGGCGCAGGCGCTGACCCACAGCACCGGCACCTACCCGGGGCTGGCCGACGACCGGCCCCTGAGCGACGCCCGCCTGCGCGCAGAGCTCCGTGCGATGTTCGCCGACCGCGCCCGGCCCGGGTCCGTCGCGCAGTCGCTGGACGGCCTGGCCGGAGCGGCCAGCTCGGTGCGCGACCAGCTGTCGGCCGACGTGTTCTTGGTGCTGGGATCGGTCGACCGGGCCTGCAGCCAGGTGGCCGAGGGTCCGGACACCGGCACCGCGGTGCTGGACTCGGGCGTCCAGGTCCTGGCCGGGACCCTCGCGCTGGCCGGGATCAGCAGCGAGAACATGGTCCGCGACCAGGGTTGGCACCTGCTCGACATGGGCCGCGGCATCGAGCGGGCTCTGCAGACCGCCAACCTGCTGCGCTGGCTGTTCGGAGACGCGCATCCGCCCGCCGTGGAGTCGCACCTGGTCGGCGCGGCGCTGACCGCGGGTGAGAGCGTCCTGACCCATCGTCGGCGGTACGCCGGCGCGCGCAGCATGGAGACGATGCTGGACCTGATGCTGGTCGACGAGGCCAACCCGCGCTCGGTGGCCTTCCAGGTCGCCCGGGTGCGACGCTGCCTCACCGCCCTTCCCCACAGCCCGGCCGCGACCCGGCTGGACCGGCTCACCGCCGACCTGGCGGCCGCGCTGGCCGCGACCGACGTACGCGCACTCGCCGGGGCGCATCCGGCGCTGACCGGGGACGACCGGCTCTTCGGCGAGCGCCGTCCCGCCCTGGTCGAGCTGTGCGGCCTGGTCGAGCAGACGTTCCGGGCCGTCGCCGAGGGCGCCGCCGAGACGTACTTCTGGCACCCCGCGGCGCCGCGGCTGCTGGCCGGGAGCACCCTGGCCACCACCCCGGTCCGCGTCGCGACCGCCGGAGCGGCACCAGGCGCGCCGGCGGAGGAGGTCCTGCCGTGAGCGAGCGGAGCGAGCCAAGGACGCTGCGGAATGGACCGAGCGCTACCACACCGCGGGCGCCGGCGACCACCTGTAGGCGCCATGGTGGGCACAAGCCCCAGCCATCGACTGCACGGGGTTGCGCCGTGACCGACGGGAGGAGGGGTGCTACGTGAGCCGCTACAAGGTCACCCACCACACCACCTACGCCTACGACGACGAGGTGACCGACAGCTTCGGGCTGGCCTTCTGCCGGCCTCGCGACATGCCCGGGCAGTCGGTCCTGGAGCACGAGCTGTGGACCGACCCCGGCCACGCCGACCTGGGCCGGCACCTCGACAGCGAGGGCAACGAGGCGGCGTACTTCCACGTCACCGAGCCGCACCGGCGGCTGACGGTCAGCACGGTCAGCGTGGTGGAGCGGACCC
>JBIOYO010000274.1:0-2535 GCA_044870175.1 Nocardioidaceae bacterium
CAGGCGGTGTCGTACGAGAGCATCCAGCGGTCCATCGAGCCGGTGTCGCGGTGGGAGCTGGCCAACCAGGTCGCCGGCTTCCTGCGCGCCGCACCCGGGCTGGCGGCGGAGTACGAGCAGTCAGACCAGCGGTGACCCGCCGCCGGACCCGGTCACCAGGAGCGCGTCGACGGCGACGCAGCCGGCGGGCCCGCAGACGAGGGGGTTGACGTCGAGGGCGGCCACGTCGTCGTCGAGGGTGGAGGCGATGCGGGACAAAGCGGCAACGGCCGCGGCGACCGAGCCGAGGTCGGCGGACGGACCGCCGCGGATGCCGGCGAGCAGCGCGGTGACCCGGGGCAGCTCGGCCAGCAGGTCCCTCGCCGCGGCCTCGTCGAACGGCGGCAGGGCCACGGCGCGCTCCGCCACCAGCTCGACCAGTGTCCCGCCCACGCCCACGACGACGAGTGGTCCGAGGTGCGGGTCACGCACCACGCCGAGGGCCAGCTCCACGCCCGCGGCGGCCATCGGCTGCACCAGCACGTCCGGGCCCAGCCGGCGGGCGAGGTCCTCGTACGCCGCCTCGACGGCGGCCTGCGTCGCCAGGCCCAGCCGCACGCCGTCGACGTCGGTCTTGTGGGCGACGGCGGCCTTCACCACGACCGGAAGGCTGCACGCCGCGGCGGCCTCGACCGCCTGCCCCGGCGAGGACACGGCGTGCGTGGGCAGCACTGGAACGCCGAGCTCGCCGAGCCTTCGCAGCAGCCCGGCGGGGTCGCGCGGCAGCTCCGCCGGTGGTATCCCCGCGGCCGGGAGCGGCGGCCGTGGGCGGCCACCGGAGAGCAGGTGCCCGAGCGCTCGCAGCCCGGACCGGTGCCCTTCCAGGACCGGCACGCCCGCGTCGCGCAGCCGGGCCGCCGTCGGCTGGTGCACGGACGCGGCGGTCGAGGTGAGCACCGCGAATGGCGCGTCGCTCGCGGCGTGCGCGGCCAGCGCCGCCGCGGGGTAGGAGTCCTCGCCGTCGTACTCCTCGACCAGGTCGACCGCCAGGGCGGTCACCCCGACGCCGGGGTCCCGCGCGACGGCGGTGAGGCAGGCGGTGAGCAGCCCCTCGGTGTCGGCGCCGGTGCCCCAGACGTCGAGCGGGTTCCCGGCCGCCAGCCCGTCGTCGAGCAGCCCGTCCAGCTCCGCGAGGGTGCGCTGGCCGAGCGCCGCGAAAGGAAGTCCCACCGCTGCGGCCACGTCGGCGACCAGCGCCCGCTCGCCGCCGGAGTCGTGCACGGTGGCCAGTCCTGGCGCCGGCGTGCGCCGGTGCGGCCGCCGGCCCACCGAGATCAGCTCGAGGGTGTCCACCAGCTCGTCGAGGTCGTGGACCCGGTGCACGCCGTAGGCCCGGCAGAGTGCCTCCCAGGCGCCGTCCCCACCCGCGAGCGCACCGGAGTGCGCGCCCACCAGGGCCTGCCCGGCCGCCGACGAGCCGACGGCGAGGGCGACCACCGGGACGTCCGCGTCGGCGGCGCGGGCGAGCGCGGCTCGCAGCCGGGCCGGCTTCCGCATCGTCTCCACCAGGAGGCCGACCACCCGGGTCTCCGGCTGGTCCAGGGCGTAGTCGAGGTAGTCGGCGGTCGTGGTCACCAGCTCCTGGCCGGAGGACACCGCCAGCGAGTACTCGAGCCGGCGGTGCGTCCGCAGCAGCGCCGAGAACGCCGAGCCCGAGTGACACACCAGGGCTATCGGCCCGACCACGAGCTCGTCCCGCTCGACGTACCCCAGCGCGCGGACGCCCCGGGAGACGTTGACGAACCCCATGCAGCCGGCACCGACCAGCGGCAGGTCACCGGCGGCCTTCCGCAGGTCGTCGCCCAGACCCACGGCGGAGCCGAACACCACGGCCCCGCCGCAGCCGCGTGAGGAGGCCACGGACACCTGGTCCACCAGGGCGAGGTCGGGGACGCCGAGCAGGACCAGGTCGACCGGTGGCAGGTCGGCGAGCGACGGTACGCAGGACAGTCCCTGCACCTTGTCGTATGACGGATGGACCGGGTGCACCACCGGCCGGGCCGGGCTGCGCAGCGCCTCGAGCATCATCCGGCGGCCGAACGACCCGGGCCGTTCGCTCGCGCCCACCACGGCGACGGACCGCGGCTGGAGCATCCGCCGGACGGCGGCGCGGCGGTCCGCGCATGATGGGAACATGAGGGCACTGGTCACCAACGACGACGGTATCCATGCTCCGGGCATCACCGTCCTCGCCCGGGCGGCGCTGGACGCAGGGTTCGACGTGACGGTGGCCGCCCCCCACGAGGAGCAGAGCGGCGCGAGCGCGGCCACCCAAGCGCGCGAGGACGACGGCCACGTCCGGGTCCACCCCTCCGAGCTCGACGGCCTGGGCGCGGTGCCGGCGGTCGCCGTGGAGGCGACCCCGGCGTACATCGTGTGGCTCGCCGTGCACGGCGCCTTCGGCGACCCACCCGACCTGGTGCTCTCCGGGGTGAACATCGGGGCGAACGTCGGCCACTCCGTGCTGCACTCGGGCACCGTCGGTGCCGCCCTCGC
>JBIOYO010000275.1:0-6286 GCA_044870175.1 Nocardioidaceae bacterium
CCGGCCAGGCCGCCGCCAGCGTCATCGCCACCCACGACCTCGCGGTCGCCGAGGCGCTGCAGCGGGTGCTGAGCACCGGGCTGTTCCGCGTCTACACCAACCACGACACGATCGGCTGCGAGCTCGGTGGCGCGCTGAAGAACGTCGTCGCCCTGGCCTGCGGGATGGCCGAGGGCCTCGGCGTGGGCGACAACACGCGGGCCCTCGTCATGACCCGCGGGCTGGCCGAGCTCACCCGGCTCGGCACCACGATGGGAGGCGACCCGGCGACGTTCGCCGGCCTGACCGGCATGGGCGACCTGGTCGCCACCTGCATCAGCCCGAACAGCCGCAACCGCACGGTCGGGGAGCAGCTCGGCCGGGGGAAGCCCCTCGCGGAGATCACGGCGGGCATGACGATGGTCGCGGAGGGCCTCAAGACCGCGGTCACGACGTACCAGCTCGCGCGCCGGCACGGCGTCGAGATGCCGATCCACGACCAGATCCACGGGGTCGTGACCGGCTCGGTCACCCCGGAGATGGCCTACCGCGGCCTGACGTCGGCCGTGTCACCCGGCCACGAGTCCGAGCCGGGCTGAGGCTCTCGCGAGGCCCGAGTCGGCCGGCCGGCCTGCCGGGGTTCCCTCGTCGAAACCCGGTGACCCTCGGTGGTTGAGCCGGTCGAGCGGCCTGCCGCGAGACCGTGTCGAAACCCGGTGACCGTGGGCTGGGACCCAGCCGTGGCTCCCGGTGGTTTCGACACGCCTCACTCCGTTCGGCGGCTGGCCAACCAGCGGTGGGCTTGGTCGCCACGTCTCACCTCGCTCGCCGGTGGTTCCTGAGCCTGTCGAAGGGCTCAACCAGCGGTGGTCGGGTCGTACTGCTTCACCAGGCTCTTCGGGGCGCAGGCCCGCCAGGCGTCGGTGATCACCTCGGCCAGCTCGTCACGGGTGATCTCGCCGAGTCGGGACAGCCGCACGAGCACGGCGTTGTGGCCCCTGAAGTGGTCGATGGTGAAGAACGGGCCGCCGCCCGCGACCAGGGCCTCCTTGTCGCCGGCGTTCGCGGTGCGGACCACCAGCAGGTCGTCGTAGGGCTCGCCGGTCTCCGGGTCGACCGCGGTGCGGTGCGGCTTGCGGTAGAGCACGAAGCCGCGGCCCTTGTCCCGGTGCGGCACCAGCCAGGTAGGCACGTCGCCCCAGGAGGTGCCGAACCAGGTCCCGGGCAGCCCGGCGCAGATCGCGTCGACGTCGCCCGGACGCGCGGGCCGAGAGCCGCTCATGGTGCCATCCCACCCGACGGCCGGGCCCCTGGCAACGCAGTCGACAGGCCGGAGGGCTGAGGGCCGCTCGTTCCCCCAGGACCTACGGTGGTGGCCGTGGGGGTGCGCCGCAGGGTGGTCGTCGGTCTGGAACGGGCGTGGGACACGGCCCGGCTGCGACGGGCGGGGTCGGGCCCTCCGGCGGACTTCCGGATCGAGCCCTACCTCGGGCACGGAGGAGCCGAGGGGGTGGTGGTGCGGGGCCGGGTCCTCGACGACGAGCAGCCGTCGGAGGCGGTGGCGGGTGAGGGCGTGGGGGCCGCGGTACGTCGTACACTGCGGAACTTCATGACAGACGAGCTGCCCGGGGTGCCGCTGCGGGTCACCGTCGCGGATGCCACGTCCCGGACGGTCACCGACGGCGACGGCTACTTCGCAGTCACGCTGCACCCGCGCCGAGAGCGGCTGGGCAGCCCATGGACCACCGGCACGGTCGAGCTGGCCGGTGAGTACCGCGGACTCACCGGCCGGCACGCCACGCCGCTGGAGGTGCGGGTGCCCGGGGAGGACGCGCGGTTCGGTGTGATCTCCGACATCGACGACACCATCCTGCAGACCGGCGTCCAGCGGGTCGGGCTGATGGTCCGCCAGACGCTGACCGGGTCGGCGCTGACGCGCACTCCGTTCGAGGGAGCGCCGGAGCTGTACCGGGACCTTGCCGCGGGGACGAACCCGGTGTTCTACGTCTCGTCGAGCCCCTGGAACCTGCACGGGTTCCTGGTCGGCTTCCTCCGGCACCGGGAGTTCCCGATGGGACCGCTGCTGCTGCGCGACCTGCTCGGCGACGCCAGCGGCCGCGAGCAGAAGCACGGCCGCATCCGGGAGGTGCTCGACTCCCACCCCCAGCTGCGGTTCGTCCTGGTCGGTGACTCCGGAGAGAAGGACCCCGAGATCTACGCCGACATCGTCAGGGCGTGTCCCGGGCGGATCCTCGCGGTCTACATCCGCGAGGTGCGCCTGGACCCCGGGGACGGCCGCGTGGAGAGGGTCTCCGGGGCCTGGTCCTTCGACGTGCCGTTCGTGCTCGCCGCGGACAGCGACGCCGTGCGCCGGCACGCGACCGGGCTCGGCCTGATCGGCGAGTTCTAGTGGTCCTCGACGTCAGTTCTTCGGGGCCGGTGCGGCCCAGGCACGCACCCCGCTTTGGTTGGCATCGCTCGAAAGACGCCCGGTCTGCCCTCGCGACGCCGCCTTGCGATGCACGCACCTGAACCACGCTGACCCTCGCAGAACCTCCGTCGACGACCACAGCGTTGCGAGCCTCGGCCTGGCCGGTCAGCCCAGCCGGAGGATGGCCAGGATCCGGCTGCCAGCACGAACATGCCTGCATCCGTTGCCCGATGCTCCGCCCGGACCCGGACCAGCATGAACGGCTCCAACGCATCATCGACAGCCTCGAAGAACGGATCGCCAGGCCAGCGAAGGTGGCTGGCTTGGCGAGGTCGACGGACTGCGGACAAGCCTTGCCGCAGCGAGCAGAAGTTCACCCAGATGCAGCGGACCGCGACTAACCTCGGTAAGCCAGACTAACCTCGGTAAGCCAGTCTTCCCGCGCCATCCGGACGGGCCACGCCGACCGCCGATCCGCTCGTGAGAGAGTCCCGCCACGCATCAGATCGTTCTCTCCGGCATGGAGGGTGCGCGGTGGGCCGGAGGGGGCGAGGGGAGGGACCGATGGTCGCGTCGAGTCCCGCGTGATGGCCGGGCCCGCCGTGACTCACGTAGTCGGGGTGGTGGGCGGTCGCGGCCGCCGCGGCCGTCTCGCCCGGAGCGCCCGGCCCGCCGGGTTCACCGCGCGCGTCGTGGCGGATAGTCAACCGCGCATACGGGTACCATCGGGTCATTGGGGATAGAGCACGGCGACCCCGGCAAAGGGGCCGTCAGGAGGGAGCCAAGATGGAGATAATCGGTGTGATCATCGCGGGCATCATCATCGGCCTGCTGGGCAAGTTCGTCGCTCCGGGAGACAAGGACAACATCCCGCTGTGGCTCACCGTGCTGTGCGGCATCGGTGGAGTGATCATCGGCTGGTTCGTCTACACCGCCTTTGGCGGCAACGGCAGCGCCGGCGTGGACTGGACCCGGTGGATCGTCGCCATCATCATCGCGGCGGTCCTTGTCGTCGCCGCCTCCACGGTCACCGGTCGCAGCGGGAGGAAGTCCGTGACCTGAGTCGCTCCGGCGCGACTGCACACCGACGACGGGCGGCCTGAGGGCCGCCCGTCGTTCGTCGTGGCGGGACCATGCGTGCAGGCCTCTACGCTGGTCGCCGTGGGGGCGCGCCGCAGGGTGGTCGTCGGCCTGGAACGGGCGTGGGACACCGCCCGGCTACGGCGGGCGGGGTCGGGCCCTCCGGCGGACTTCCGGATCGAGCCCTACCTCGGCTCCTCGCGGTCTACATTCGCGAGGTGCGCCTGGACCCGGGGACGGCCGCGTGGAGAGGGTCTCCGGGGCCCGGTCCCACGACGTGCCGTTCGTGCTTCGCCGCGGACAGCGACGCCGTACGCCGGCACGCGACCGGGCTCGGCCTGGTCGCTGGAGGCTAGTGGCAGGCTAGTGGTCCGTGCTCAGGTACCACACCGTCGAGGTCACCAGGGCCAGCACCAGGAGCGCGAAGAGCAGGCCACCGGCCACGGGCAGGAACCACCCCGGGGCGCGCCGCGACCGTACCGCGGTCAGCTTCACCACGCCGGCGCCGACGACGGCGCAGCCGAGGACGCCGTGCACGACCGTGCGCGCCGGCACCTTCTCGCCGTCCGGCAGGCTCCCGGTCTCCAGGCCGAGCGCCCACAGGCAGTGGTAGGCGACGAAGAGCATCAGGACCAGGGCGACGGTCCCGCTGATGCGGTGCGCCGTGCCCAGCCAGGGCGGGGCGGTGCCGGGCAGCCTGCCGTACATCCACAGCGCGCCGACGAGCTGCAGCAGTGCAAGCGGTGCGATGACGAACGACACCGCGACCTTCATGTCGATGACGGTGTCGAAGCCGAGCGTGGTCGTGCCGTCCAGGGTCGGGTCGTGGACCTTCCCGACGACGCCGACGAGGAGCGCGACGACCGCGCCGACGGCGAACGCGGTCAGCGGCACGGCCAGGCTCTTGGTTGCGGTGGTGTCCGCCACCGGACCAGCATCCTCCACCCCGCATCGGAGGGGGAAGACCGGCCGGCTTCCGCGGCGGCGATGACTCTGCGAGCACCCGCAGGAAATCGTGCCGGGCAAGGCGGCCGTCAGCGCGGCCGGCGGTCTGGACGCGCGGCGTCCGTCTCTGGTCAATCCCCGGCCGGGAGTCATACGGTTCGGTCCTCATGGAGTCCCGCGCGGGGGCTCCCGACAGGAAGGGCCGCCATGGCTCATCGACGGCTGGCGTCGCGCAAGGGCGCGCTGCGCCTGAGCGCACTGGGTGCCGCGGCGGCACTCACCGCGGCGCTGCTTCCCGGGCAGGCAGCGTCGGCTGCGCCTCGCGCCGCGTGCGACCACCGGAGCAACAACACCTACCAGAAGCTGCTGGAGTGCGTCACGCTGGACGGGGTCCGCGAGCACCAGGCCGCCCTCCAGAAGATCGCCGACAACAGCGCTGACCCGGTCTACCCCGGCACGCGAGCCGCCGGCACCGACGGCTACGCCGACAGCGTCGACTACGTCGCGGGCCTGCTGGAGGACGCCGGCTACGAGGTGACCCTCGACCCGGTGCAGATCACGTTCAACTTCCCCGCGGTGCTGCGGCAGCTGACCCCGGTCGACGCCGACTACGAGACCGGGGTCTTCACCGGCAGCGGCTCGGGGACGGTCGAGGGCCAGGTCATCGCGGTCGACATCAACCTCACCCCGCCGCGCGCGTCGACCAGCGGCTGCGAGCCGGCGGACTTCGCGCCGTACGACTGGAGCGGCGACAAGGACATCGCGCTGGTCCAGCGCGGCACCTGCTTCTTCGGCGACAAGGCCTACAACGCCGAGCAGGCCGGTGCCGAGGCCGTCATCATCTTCAACCAGGGCAACACCCCCGACCGGGAGGGCCTGATCGTCGCCGACGCCACCAGCCGCACCGACCCGGCCAACCCGACCGGACCGGCGCTGGTCGTCGCGCACGGCATCCCGGTCGTCGGCGCGAGCTTCGCCGACGGCGCCGCCCTTTCAGCCGCGGGCTCGACGGCCTTCGTCAAGGTGCTGCCGGCCGAGACCCGCACCGACTACAACGTCATCGCCGAGCTGCCGGGGAAGAACGACGACAACGTCGTGATGGCCGGCGCCCACCTCGACAGCGTCATCGAGGGTCCCGGCATCAACGACAACGGCTCCGGCTCCGCGGCGCTCCTCGAGGTCGCGCTGAGCATGGCCAACGTCCACCCGGAGAACACGCTGCGGTTCGGCTGGTGGGCAGCTGAGGAGCAGGGGCTGGTCGGGTCCGCGGACTACGTCGCGGGCCTCTCGGAGGCAGAGCGCGACCGCATCGCCTTGTACATGAACTACGACATGGTCGGGTCGCCGAACTACATCTTCATGGTGTACGACGCCGACCAGTCCACCTTCGAGGCGCCGGTGGACGTCCCGCCCGGGTCCGAGGCGATCGAGGACGTCTACGAGTCGTTCTACACCTGGGTGGGCGAGCCGTACGACGACACGGAGTTCTCCGGTCGCAGCGACTACGAGGCGTTCATCCTGGCGGGCATCCCGGCGAGCGGGCTGTTCACCGGCGCGGAGGTCGTCAAGACCGAGGAGCAGGAGGCGATCTGGGGCGGCACCGCCGGTGAGCAGTTCGACCCCTGCTACCACCTCGCCTGCGACACCTACCAGAACAACGACGACCACGCGCTGGAGGTGAACAGCGACCTCATCGCGTTCGCGATGCTGACCTTCGCCTACTCCACCGAGCCGGTCAACGGCGTGCAGGGCAAGAGGGTGCCGGGTCCGCGGGTGACGCTGCCGGCGCCGGCAGGTCCCGAGGGCACGTTCGTGGAGGCGAACAGCGCCGGGCTGTCGCACGGCGCGAAG
>JBIOYO010000276.1:0-3381 GCA_044870175.1 Nocardioidaceae bacterium
CAGCACCGCCGACGTCTCCTGATCCAGCATCCCTCTTGCGCAATGATGCGCACGTATGCCCCCATGCGCCCATAGGCGCTGGCCAGAGCCGCTTTCCCGCTTCCGCCTGTCCCGAAGGACTATCAACCATGGCCGCCACCCCGCAGAACCCTGCCGCCTCCGCGCCCCGCCGCAAGGTGAGCCGTCACCGCGGCGAGGGTCAGTGGGCCGCGGGTCACTTCACCCCGCTCAACGGGAACGAGCAGTTCAAGAAGGACGACGACGGTCTCAATGTGCGGACACGCATTGAGACGATCTACTCCAAGCGGGGTTTCGACTCGATCGACCCCAACGATCTGCGCGGGCGTATGCGCTGGTGGGGGCTGTACACCCAGCGCAGGCCCGGGATCGACGGCGGCAAGACCGCGATCCTGGAGCCGGAAGAGCTGGACGACAAGTACTTCATGCTGCGCGTCCGGATCGACGGCGGCCGGCTCACCACCGAGCAGCTGCGGGTGATCGGCGAGATCTCGCAGGAGTTCGCGCGCGGCACGGCCGACATCACGGACCGGCAGAACATCCAGTACCACTGGATCCGCATCGAGGACATGCCCGAGATCTGGCGGCGGCTGGAGGACGCGGGCCTGTGGACCGTCGAGGCCTGCGGGGACTCCCCCCGGGTGATCCTGGGCTCCCCGCTCGCCGGTGTCGCGGCCGACGAGATCGTCGACGGCACCTGGGCGATCGAGGAGGTCCGCCGCCGGTTCATCGGCGATCCGGCGTACGCCAACCTGCCGCGCAAGTTCAAGACCGCCATCAGCGGCCACCCGAGCCACGACGTGGCACCGGAGGTCAACGACGTCGCGTTCGTCGGCGTCGTGCACCCACAGCACGGCCCCGGCTTCGACGTGTGGGTCGGCGGCGGGCTGTCCACCAACCCGCACCTGGCGCAGCGGCTCGGCGCCTGGGTGCCGCTGGAGGACGTGCCGGACGTCTGGGAGGGCGTCATCTCGATCTTCCGCGACTACGGCTACCGCCGGCTGCGCAGCCGGGCCCGGCTGAAGTTCCTGGTCGCCGACTGGGGCGCCGAGCGGTTCCGGCAGGTCCTGGAGGCGGAGTACCTGCACCGCAGGCTGGTCGACGGGCCCGCGGCCGAGCCGCCGGTGCAGCAGGGCGACCACATCGGCGTCCACCTGCAGAAGGACGGTCGCCACTACGTCGGCGTCGCCCCCACCGTCGGCCGGGTGTCCGGCACCGCCCTGTCCCGGCTCGCCGACGTCGCGGCGGCCCATGGCTCGGACCGGGTCCGGCTCACGCCGCACCAGAAGCTCGTGGTGCTCGACGTCGCCGGGGAGCAGCTCCCCGGCCTCCTCGACGACCTGGAGCGGATCGGCCTCTCCGCCCATCCCTCCGGCTGGCGGCGCAACACCATGGCGTGCACGGGCATCGAGTTCTGCAAGCTCGCGATCGTGGAGACCAAGGCGCGGGCCGCGGCGCTGGTCGACGAGCTGGAGCGGCGGCTGCCCGGCCTCGACGTACCGATCACCGTCAACGTGAACGGCTGCCCCAACTCCTGCGCCCGCGTCCAGGTCGCCGACATCGGCCTGAAGGGCCAGCTCGTGATGGACGACGCCGGCGCTCAGGTCGAGGGCTACCAGGTGCACCTTGGAGGAGGGCTCGCGCTGACCGCGAGGTTCGGCCGCAAGCTGCGCGCGCACAAGGTGACCGCCGCCGGCCTGGAGGACTACGTCGAGAACGTCGTGCGCAGCTTCCTCGCCCAGCGTGAGGACGGCGAGAGCTTCGCGGCGTGGGTCGCCCGCGCCGACGAGGACGCCCTGCGTGGCGAACGGGCCTTGGAGACCGTGTCATGACCACCGAGCGCGCCGTACCGTTCCACTGCCCGTTCTGCGGGGAGGAGGACCTGCGGCCCCACGGCGAGCGTCACGGGGACTGGGAGTGCCGCGCCTGCCAGCGGGCATTCTCGCTGAAGTTCATCGGCCTGCTGCGGCCGGCCGGCTCGGGACGGACAGGCCCCGGCATCGGCGATGACGAGGAGGTCGTCCGATGACAGCCGCAACCGCAACCCGTGCGTTCAACGCGCGCGGCACCGACACGGAGGGGCGCAGCGAGGCCGAGCTGCGCGACCTGGTCCGGCACGCCGGCGCGGAGCTCGAGCTCGCTCCGGCCGAGGTGATCATCGAGTGGGCGGTGGCCACCTTCGGCGACCGGTTCTGCATCACCTCCTCCATGGGCGACGCCGTCCTGGCGCACCTGGCCTCGCGCGTCACGCCGGGCGTGGACGTGGTCTTCCTCGACACGGGCTACCACTTCGCCGAGACCATCGGCACCCGCGACGCGGTGGGCGCCACGCTGCCGGTCAACCTGGTCACGATCACCCCGAAGCAGACGGTCGCCGAGCAGGACGCGACCCACGGCAAGGACCTCTTCGCCCGCGACCCCGACCGCTGCTGCGCGCTGCGCAAGGTGCAGCCGCTGCAGGACGCGCTGGCGACGTACGACGCCTGGGCGACCGGGCTGCGCCGCGCCGAGACCCACAACCGGGTGATCGCCCCGGTGATCGGCTGGGACGCGAAGAAGCGCAAGGTCAAGGTCTCGCCGCTGGCCCGGTGGACCGACGAGCAGGTCGAGCGCTACATCGCCGACAACGGCGTGCTGGTCAACCCGCTGGTGTACGACGGCTACCCGTCCATCGGCTGCTGGCCGTGCACCCGGCGCGTCGCTCCGGGCGAGGACCCGCGCAGCGGCCGCTGGGCCGGCACCGGGAAGACCGAGTGCGGCATCCACTCCTGACCTGTTCGACCACATCCAGCACAACCCCCGAGAGGAGGCCGCCACGATGACCGCACCCGCCCTGGTGGCCCTTGCCCATGGCAGCCGAGACCCCCGCTCCGCCCGCACCGTCCGCGCGCTCGTCGACGAGGTCCGCGCGTTCCGTCCCGACCTGAGGGTCGAGCCGGCGTTCCTGGACCTGTGCGAGCCGTCCTTCCCGGCCGTCGTGGACCACCTGGCCCGCGCCGGCGTCGAGGAAGTCGTCGTCGTGCCGCTGCTGCTCACCGAGGCCTACCACGCGCGCGTCGACGTCCCGTCGGCCGTGGCGGAGGCGGCGGCCCGCCACGAGGGCCTCCGGATCCGGTCGACCGGCGTCCTCGGGCTGGAGCCGTCGCTGCTGGACGTCCTGGACGCGCGGATGCGCGCTGCGCTGCGGGAGCGCCGCGTGCGCGAGCTGGACGGCCTGGTGCTCGCGGCCGCCGGCTCGTCGGACCCGCTGGCCAACCATGCCGTCGCCCGGCTGGCCCGCCTCTGGGGGGTCCGGCACCGGCTGCCCGTCCTCGCGGCGTACGCCTCGGCCACACCCCCGGCGACGGGAGAGGCCGTCCGCGC
>JBIOYO010000277.1:0-2863 GCA_044870175.1 Nocardioidaceae bacterium
TCGATCCGGCCGAGCAGGAACCGTCCCTCGGACTCCTCCGCCACGACGGCGAGGTCGTCGGCCAGGCGTGCCGAGGCGAGGCTTCGCGACGGCGAGTACAGCACCAGCACGACCGGCGCGCTCATCGAGCTCTCCAGCAGCTCGGAGAAGTTCTCCTCCTCGACCAGCACCGTGTAGGCCCCGGCCCCGGACCCACCGGGTGCCGGGCCGCCCTGGCCGCCCGGGCCGCCGGCACCCGGCCCGGACGGCGGGGCGGAGGGTCGCTTCAAGGCGGACAGGTCGATGGCACCGGGGCGGGAGAACGGCGTCGTGCTCATGGCCCTATCTTGACCGACCGGCCGCGGTGGCAGCGGGCCGGTCCGCTTGTGGCCGATGGTTGCAGCGTCGTACGGCGTGTCGGTGCACCCCTGGGCCACAACGGCGGACCCGTGCAGGCATCGGCCACAACCCCGCCGACCGAGGCTCTAGAAGTCACCGGCCTCCCGGCGGACCGGGCGGAGCAGGTCGGAGAGCTCGCGCAGCCGGTCCTCGGTCATGGACGGCAGGCCGAAGTCGGCGGCGACCAGGTCGGCGGTGGCGGCTTCGACGGCCGACCGGCCGGCGTCGGTGATCTCCGCGAGGACGGCCCGGCCGTCCGAGGGGTGCGGGCGGCGTACCACGAGGCCGGCCGCGTCGAGCCGCTGGACGATGGAGGTGACCGACGTCGGGTGCACCTGCAGCCGCTCCCCCATCTTGCCCAGGGGCAGTGACCCGGCCCGGGAGAACGTCAACAGCACCAGTGCCTCGTAGCGGGCGAAGGTCAGCCCGTGCGGCCGCAGCACGTCGTCGAGCCGCCCGAGCAGGAGCTGGTGCACCCGCATCAGGGACGTGACCGCGTGCATCTGCGGGACCGCACCCCAGCGCAGGGCCCACTGCCGGGCCGCCTCGTCGATCGGGTCGAACGGCAGCCGGCGGGGGTTCGGGCGGTCCCGCCACGGCTCCGACGGCGTCACGGCACCCTTTCCTAACACAGCCCGAGTCCGCTGGGTCACCGAGGGGAGGACGCTCAGCCGGGGAGAAGCTGCTCGGCGGCGCGGTAGGCGTCGGTCCGCCCCGCAGCCACGTCGGCCGCGAGCCGCTCGACCCCGGAAGCCAGTCCCTCGTCGACGCGTGCCTCCCAGCGGGCCCGCAGCCTGGCCAGCACCACCGCCTCCACCTCGTCACGGGCGCGACGGACGCGACGGCGCTCGAGCTCGCCGCTGCGCTGCAGGTGCTCCCGGTGCGCGGCCAGCGCTGCCGCGACGTCGGCGACCCCCTCCCCCGTGGTCGCGATGGTCAGCAGCACCGGAGGCCGCCAGGCGCCGGCCGGTCTCTCTGCCATCGACAGCATGGTGCGCAGGTGTCGCCGGACCTCGCGAGCACCGTCGCGGTCGGCCTTGTTCACGACGTACACGTCGCCGATCTCAAGGATCCCGGCCTTCGCGGCCTGGACCGCGTCGCCCATCCCGGGCGCGAGCAGCACCACCGTGCTGTCGGCCAGGCCGGCCACCTCGACCTCGGACTGGCCGACGCCGACCGTCTCCACGAGGACCACCTCGCACCCCGCGGCGTCCAGCACCCGCAACGCCTGGGGCGCCGCCCAGGCGAGGCCGCCCAGGTGCCCGCGGGCAGCCATCGACCGGATGAACACGCCCGGGTCGGTCGCGTGCTCCCCCATCCGGATCCGGTCGCCGAGCAGCGCACCACCGGAGAACGGCGACGACGGGTCGACCGCGAGCACGCCGACCCGAAGGCCATCGGCGCGCCACGCGCCGACCAGAGCCGCGGTGCTCGTGGACTTCCCCACGCCGGGGGCGCCGGTGACGCCGACCACGTGCGCCCGTCCGGTGTACGGCGCCAGCGCGGCCATGACCTGCGGCAGCACCGGCGAGGCCGACTCGACCAGCGACACCAGCCGCGCCACCGCGCGCGGGTCACCGGCCCGGGCCCCCTCCACGAGCGCAGGGACGTCGGGCTGCCGGCGCGGCGCCGCCACTCAGGCCGGGACGCGGAGGATCAGCGCGTCACCCTGGCCGCCGCCCCCGCAGAGCGCGGCCGCACCGATGCCACCGCCGCGCCGCTTGAGCTCCAGCACCAGGTGCAGCACGATCCGCGCCCCCGACATGCCCACGGGGTGGCCGAGCGCGATGGCGCCGCCGTTGACGTTGACCTTGTCCTCGGGGATGCCGAGCTCGCGGGCCGACGCGACCCCGACGGCGGCGAAGGCCTCGTTGATCTCGAACAGGTCGATGTCGGAGACCTCGATGCCTTCCTTCGCGGCGGCCTTGGTGATCGCGGCCGCGGGCTGCAGCTGCAGCGAGGAGTCCGGCCCGGCCACCTGGCCCGACGCCCCGATCTCGGCGAGCCAGGGCAGCCCGAGCTCGGTGGCCTTGGCCTTGCTCATCACCACGACCGCACAGGCGCCGTCGGAGATCTGCGAGGACGAGCCGGCGGTGATGGTGCCGTCCTTGGCGAAGGACGGGCGCAGCCTTCCGAGCGACTCCGCGGTGGTGTCCCCGCGCACGCCCTCGTCGGCGGCGACAACGACCGGGTCGCCCCGGCGCTGGGGCACCTCGACGGGGACGATCTCCTCGTCGAAGACGCCGTTCTTCGCAGCCGCGGCGGCGAGCTGGTGGCTGCGCGCGGAGAACGCGTCCTGGTCCTCGCGCGACACCGCGACCGCCCCGGTGTTGCAGGCCTCGGTGAGCACGCCCATGGCCTGGTCGGTGAAGTGGTCGTAGAGGGCGTCGTAGGCCATCGAGTCGACCAGCGGTACGTCGCCGTACTTGAAGCCCTCCCGGGAGCCCTGCAGCACGTGCGGGGCCCGGGTCATCGACTCCATCCC
>JBIOYO010000278.1:0-2039 GCA_044870175.1 Nocardioidaceae bacterium
CTTGCTGTACGGCATCGTGACGGAGTCGTGGTAGGCCTGGTTGGCGTTGCGCAGGCGGGTGAGCATGTCTGCGATCGGGTCGGTCATCGTCATGGTGGTGGAGGCGTCCTTCTCGTCGTGGTTTCGGGGGCGAGACTGGTCTCGCCCCGACCTTCGGCGTTCGTCCTGGATCTCGGTCGTTCTTCTCGTCCTGGCGGGGCTACCAGGAGGACTTGGTCACGCCGGGCAGCTCGCCGCGGTGCGCCATCTCGCGCAGGCAGATCCGGCACAGGCCGAACTTGCGGTAGACGGCCTTGGGCCGGCCGCAGCGCTGGCAGCGGGTGTACCCGCGCACCTTGAACTTCGGCTTGCGCGCGGCCTTGACCTTGAGCGCGGTCTTCGCCATCTCAGCTCTCCTTGAAGGGGAACCCGAGCTGCCGCAGCAGCGCGCGTCCCTCGTCGTCGTTCGTCGCCGTGGTCACCACGGTGATGTCCATGCCCCGGGACCGGTCGACCCGGTCCTGGTTGATCTCGTGGAACATGACCTGCTCGGTGAGCCCGAAGGTGTAGTTGCCCCGACCGTCGAACTGCCGGTCCGACAGGCCCCGGAAGTCGCGGATCCGGGGCAGCGCCAACGTGAGCAGCCGGTCCAGGAACTCCCACATCCTCATCCCCCGCAGCGTGACGTGAGCACCGATCGGCATGCCCTCCCGCAGCTTGAACTGCGCGATGGACTTACGGGCCCGGGTCACCTGCGGCTTCTGGCCGGTGATGGCGGCCAGGTCGGCGACGGCGCCCTCGATCAGCTTGGAGTCCCGGGCCGCCTCGCCGACACCCATGTTGACCACGATCTTGGTCAGGCCGGGCACCTGCATCGCGTTGGGGTAGCCGAACTGCGACAGCAGGGCGGGCCGGATCTCGTCGCGGTAGCGGGTCCGCAGGCGAGGGCTCACCCGCTCGGTCCGGTGCTCGGTGTTCGTGGTGCTCATCTTCAGATCTCCTCGCCCGTACGCCGCGACACGCGCACGCTGCGCTGCGCCGCGTACGTCGAGCCGTCACCACGGCGCTTCTCCACGTCCACCCGCTTGAAGCCCACCCTGGTGGTGCCCTTGCCGTCGACCAGCATCACGTTGGAGACGTGGATGGCCGCCTCCTGGGTGACGATGCCGCCGGTGGTGCCGGCGCGGCCGCCCTGGTTGATCACCTTCGTGTGCCGCTTGACCCGGTTGACGCCCTCGACGATCACCCGGTCGTCGTCGCGCAGGACGGCGATCACCTTGCCCTCGACGCCCTTGTCCTTGCCGGCGATCACCTTCACGGTGTCGCCCTTCTTGATGCTCACGTTCTTCCTGCCTGCGCCCTTGTTGCTGCCGCTGCCCTTGCTCGTCATCTCACAGCACCTCCGGGGCCAGCGAGATGATCCGCATGAACCCGTGCTCGCGCAGCTCCCTGCCGACCGGGCCGAAGATGCGCGTGCCGCGGGGCTCCCGGTCGCTCCTCAAGATGACGGCGGCGTTCTCGTCGAAGCGGATGTACGACCCGTCCGGCCGGCGCCGCTCCTTGACCGTGCGCACGACCACGGCCTTCACGACGTCGCCCTTCTTGACGTTGCCACCGGGGATCGCGTCCTTGACGGTGGCGACGATGACGTCGCCGATGCCGGCGTAGCGCCGGCCCGAGCCGCCGAGCACACGGATGCAGAGGATCTCCTTCGCACCGGTGTTGTCGGCGACCTTGAGTCGCGACTCCTGCTGGATCATCGTCTCTTCTCCTGCTGCTGGTGGCGTTCTCGCCCGGCCCGCTTCGGCCCGGACGGGTGCTACTTGGCCTTCTCGAGGATCTCCACGACGCGCCACCGCTTCGTGGCGGACTGCGGCCGGGTCTCCATGATCCGGACCCGGTCGCCGACGCCGCAGCGGTTCTGCGCGTCGTGAGCCTTCAGCCGGCTGGTCCGGCGCATGACCTTGCCGTACAGCGCGTGCTTCACGCGGTCCTCGACGAGGACCACGACGGTCTTGTCCATCTTGTCGCTGACGACCAGCCCCTCACGGACCTTGCGC
>JBIOYO010000279.1:0-4877 GCA_044870175.1 Nocardioidaceae bacterium
CGGCCCAGATCTCAGGGGACTTCACGCCGACTCGGCAACCACCACAAGGTACTTCACGCCGACTCGGCACCCACCACAAGGGACTTCACGCCGACTCGGCAACCACCACAAGGGACTTCACGCCGACTCGGCTCGGATCAGAGGGGCGTTCACGACGGCTCGGCGTCTCTCGCGGGACATGAGGAGGTCGGGGCGCCGGACCGGGGAGGTGACCCGACCTCCGGCCGTCGAAGAGACAACGGGCCGGGCGCCGGTGAGGCGTGGGGAACGAGCGGAGGGGGGTTGCCGTTAGCGTTGGTGGGTGGTGGGGTTGCTCAGGCCTCCCACCGGAACATCCGGATCGCGATCAGGCCGACCACCGCGGCGAAGCCGAGCAGGATGGCCATGGGGACCGTGGAGGAGGAGGGGCTCTCGCCGCGGACCAGGACGTCGAGCATGGCGTCGTTGAGATGCCGCAGCGGCATGGCCTGGGACACGCCCTGCAGCCAGCCGGGCGCGGCGTCGAGGGGGAAGAACGAGCCGCTGAGGAAGGCCATCGGCAGCACGAAGAAGTTGGCCAGGTTGACCGCGCCCTCGGTGGTCTTCGCGAGCGCGCCGGCGAGGAGTCCGAGCGACATGAACGCCAACGTGCCGCAGACCAGTAGCGGGACCGACATCCACCAGGAGTCGGTCAGGCGCAGGCCGAACGCGGCCATGCCGAGCCCGAGGAAGATGGCCATCTGCACCAGCGCGATCACGATGGTGACCCCGATCCGCGCCAGCACGACCGCCGACGTGGGTGCCGGGGACAGCTGCACGCGGCGCAGCAGCTTGGTCTGCCGCCAGCCCTGCAGGGTGGCCGCGGCACCGAAGGCCGCGCTCATCGCCACCGCCCAGCCGAGCAGCCCGGGGGTGACGAACTGGATGGTGCTCAGGGAGTCGTCCTCGACCGGCTCCGTGCGCAGTGTGTACGCCGGAGGGGAGCCAGTGGCGGCGATGCTGGCGCCGTCGACGAAGGCGCTCAGCGTGCCCTGCACCATCGCCGCGCCGACCTGGTCGGTCTGCGTGTAGTGCGCGACGAGGGTGTCGCCGACCATCTCCACGGCGACGTCGGCGTCGCCCTTGCGGACCTCGGCGATCGCGGCGTCCCGGTCGTCGCTGTGCGACACCTCGAAGGCGTCGTCGAACGCCTCCTGGGCGCCGCCGGGCAGGTTGTCGAACAGCGGGACGCTGCCGATCTCGACCATGTCGATGCGCGGGCTGCTCTCGAAGTTGAACACGCCGCCGAACAGCACCAGGAACATCAGCGGGAAGATGATCGCGAAGAAGACCGACATCTTGTCCCGGTAGAACCCCTTGACGATCGCCGTGGCGACCCCCTTGAACGCCGGCCACCACCGGGTCCCCTCCGCGCTGCCCGCGACCGTCGTCGTGGAGCCTCTGCTCCTCGTCGTGGTCATGCGCGGTACTCCCGCCCGGTGAGGTCCAAGAACACGTCCTCGAGCGTGCCGGCGCGCACCTGCAGCCCCTCCAGCGCGTCCATCGAGGCCAGCGTGCCGATCACGTCCGACGGCTCACGGGTGAGCAGGGTCACCGCCGACTCGTCGACCGTCACGCTGTCCACACCCGGGATGTCCCGGGCATGCTCTGGGCTCACCCGGCCAGGAGCGACCAGGACCCGCACCGGGGCGTCCAGCTCACGGACCAGCTCCGCGGGCGCCCCGGCCTTGAGGATCCGGCCGTGGTCCATGATCGCGACGCGCTCGCACAGGACCTCGGCCTCGTCCATGTGGTGCGTGGTCAGGACGACGGTGCGCCCCTCGGCATGGAGGCTGCTGAGCAGGTCCCACAGGTTGCGGCGCGCCTGCGGGTCCAGCGCCGCGGTCGGCTCGTCGAGGAACACCAGCTCCGGCTCGTGCACCAGGGCGCACGCGATGGCCAGGCGCTGCCGCTGACCGCCGCTGAGGTCCTCGGTGCGGGTGCCCGCCTTCTCCGCGAGCCCCACCTTGTCCAGCCAGCCGTCGGCCTGCGTCGTCGAGACGTCGTACAGGGAGGCGAACGTGCGGATCTGCTCCCGGGCGGTGAGCCTCTCGAAGAACGCCGAGGCCTGCAGCTGGACGCCGATCCGGCGCAGCTGGGCGCGGTCCCGCGGCCACGGCGAGGAGCCGAGCAGGCGTACGTCGCCGGCGTCGGGGCGGCGCAGCCCCTCGACGATCTCCAGCAGCGTGGTCTTCCCGGCGCCGTTGGGCCCGAGCACGCCGACGAACTCGCCCGTGTCGACCGCGAACGACACGCCGTCGACCGCGTGCACGTCCCCGTAGGTCTTGACCAGCCCGGTCGCCTCGATCGCCGCTGTCACGACCCCCATGGTGCCGGAGGTGTGCTCAAGGCGAGGAGAGCAGGGTGCGCACGACGCGCAGCCCGACCGACATGCGGGCGAGGTCGGCCTTCTCGTCGGTGCAGATCTCTTGCAGCGTCCCCGCCGCCCGCTCGACCACCGCGGCGTTGGCCTCCTCCCAGTCCGCGATCCGCGCCGACGCCAGGGCATCGGCCTTCGTGTGGGCCAGAACGTTGGCGGTGAGCATGCCGTGGACCGAGTGCAGGTCGTCGCGCAGCGCGGCCCGGGCCATGGTCTGCCAGCGGTCGTCCCGGGGCAGCGCGAGGATCCGGTTCACCAGCGACGGCAGGCCGAGCCGCTCGCCGAGCTCGAAGTGCACGCGAGCCACGTCGATCGGGTCGACGTTGTCCCGCCGGGCGGTCTCGGCGATGGTGAGCATCGCGTACGCCGGGGGGGTCACCGCCACGCGGATGGCGAGGTCCTCCGGGACCCCCCGGCTCACCCACACCGAGCACCGGGAGTCGAAGGCCTCGCGCTCACGGCCGGTCAGCAGGTCCGGCAGCGCGGTGACCACCTTCTCCCCCACCTCGCGGAAGAGCTCCACGGTCTGCTCGGAGTCCAGCGGTGGGCGGCGGTTGTTGATCAGCCAGCGGGAGGCGCGCTCGACCAGCGTCCTGATCTCGATGCGCATGCGAGTCTGGGTGTCGGCGTCGATCCGGTTGTCGTAGGACCCGATCTCGTCGAGCAGCGCCCTGGAGCCGAAGATCTCCCGGGCCACGAAGTTCGCCCGGACCAGGTCGGCGGCCGCTGCGCCGGTCTCCTCCGACAGCCGGTGGAAGAACGTGATGCCCGCACCGTTGACCAGGTCGTTGACGACCTGCGTCACGATGATCTCCCGGCGCAGCGGGTGCCGCCCCATCTGCCCCTCGTAGGAGGTTCGCATCACCTCGGGGAAGTAGCTGACCAGGTCCGAGCGCAGGAACGGGTCGTCGGGCAGGTCGGTCTCCAACAGCTCGTCGGCGAGCACGATCTTGGTGTAGGCCAGCAGCACCGCCAGCTCCGGCACGGTGAGCCCCTGCCGCCTCTCCCGGCGCTCCCCCATCTGCTTGCGGGTGGGCAGGAACTCCAGCTCCCGGTCGAGCAGGCCCTGCCGCTCCAGCCGCTTGATCCAGTCCTCGTGCACGTGCAGCAGCGGCGAGGCCTGCAGGACCGCGGACGCGAGAGCGACGTTCTGCTCGTAGTTGTCGCGCAGCACGAGACGGGCCACGTCGTCGGTCATCGACGCGAGCAGCTGGTTGCGCTGCTTCTCGGTCTGGTCGCCGTCGGCGACCACCCGGTCGAGGAGGATCTTGATGTTCACCTCGTGGTCGGAGGTGTCCACACCCGCGGAGTTGTCGATGAAGTCGGTGTTGATCCGGCCGCCCTCACCACCGTTGCCGGCGAGGGCGTACTCGATCCGGCCCCGCTGGGTGAGCCCGAGGTTGCCGCCCTCGCCGACCGCGCTGGCGCGCAGCTCACCGCCGTTGACGCGGATCGCGTCGTTGGCCTTGTCGCCGACCTCGGCGTTGCTCTCCGTGGACGCCTTGACATAGGTGCCGATGCCGCCGTTCCAGAGCAGGTCGACGTCGGCCAGGAGGATGGCCCGGACCATCTCGCCGGGGGTCAGCGACGTGACGTCGTCGGCCATGCCCAGGGCCTCCCGGACCTGCGGCGTGACCGGGACCGCCTTTGCGCTGCGCGGGTAGACGCCGCCTCCCTCGGAGACCAGCGCGGGGTCGTAGTCCTGCCACGACGAGCGGGGCAGCTCGAAGAGGCGACGGCGCTCGGCGTACGACGCCGCGGCGTCCGGCGACGGGTCCAAGAAGATGTCGCGGTGGTCGAACGCGGCGACCAGCCGGATGTGCTCGGACAGCAGCATGCCGTTGCCGAAGACGTCGCCGGACATGTCCCCGATGCCGACGCAGGTGAAGTCCTCGGTCTGGCAGTCGACGCCCATCTCGCGGAAGTGCCGCTTGACCGACTCCCAGGCGCCGCGCGCGGTGATCCCCATCGCCTTGTGGTCGTAGCCGGCCGACCCGCCGGAGGCGAACGCGTCGCCCAGCCAGAAGCCGTAGTCCCCCGCGACCGCGTTGGCGATGTCGGAGAAGGTGGCCGTGCCCTTGTCGGCGGCCACGACCAGGTAGGAGTCGTCGCCGTCGTGGCGCACCACCCGGGGCGGGCTGAGCGTGCGTCCGCCGTTGCGGTTGTCGGTCAGGTCCAGCAGCCCGGAGATGAACGTGCGGTAGCAGGCCACGCCCTCGGCCAGCCACGCCTCCCGGTCGGCCGGGTCCGGCAGCTGCTTGCAGAAGAAGCCGCCCTTGGCCCCGACCGGCACGATGACGGCGTTCTTGACCATCTGCGCCTTGACCAGGCCGAGCACCTCGGTGCGGAAGTCGTCGCGCCGGTCGCTCCAGCGCAGGCCGCCCCGCGCGACCGGGCCGAACCGCAGGTGGACGCCCTCGACGCGCGGCGAGTACACGAAGATCTCAAAGCGCGGCCGCGGCTCGGGCAGGTCCGGGAT
>JBIOYO010000280.1:0-3763 GCA_044870175.1 Nocardioidaceae bacterium
ATCTCGGTGAAGACGGTGGAGACCCACGTGTCCTCGGTGCTGCGCAAGCTCCAGCTCTCGTCGCGGCACGAGCTGACCCGTTGGGCCTCCGACCGGAGGTTGCTGTGACCCCGCCTGTCGCCGCTGATGAGGGCAAGCCCGCGGAGCCCGAGCCGGTGCTGGTGGCCGGTGCCTCCGGGTTCGTCGGCCGCCGGCTGTGTCCTGCGCTCGTGGCCTCCGGTCACCCGGTCAGGGCCATGACCCGGCACCCGGACCGGTACGCCGGGGCAGGTGAGGCGGTCGCGGGCGACGTGCACGACCCGGCCACCCTCGTGCCGGCGCTGACCGGCTGCAGCGCGGCGTACTACCTCGTGCACTCGCTCGGCTCGCCGGACTTCCGCCGCCTCGACGCCGAGGCAGCGACGGCGTTCGGGAAGGCCGCCGCGGCGGCCGGGGTCGAGCGGATCGTCTACATGGGCGGTCTGGGCAGCGACGACGACCACCTGTCCGCGCACCTGCTCAGCCGCAGAGAGGTGGAGCGGCTGCTGGGGGACGCTGGCGTGCCGGTCACCACCCTGCGGGCGGGGATCGTCGTCGGCGCCGGCGGCATCTCCTGGGAGATCACCCGCCAGCTGGTCAAGCGGCTGCCGGTCATGGTCACCCCGAGGTGGGTGTCCACCCGCACCCAGCCGATCGCGATCGACGACGTGGTGCGCTACCTCGCGGGCGTGCTGGAGGTGCCGGAGGCCGCCGGGCGCACGTTCGAGGTCGGCGGGCCGGAGGTTCTGGACTACAAGACGATGCTGCGCCGGCTCGCGGCCATCCAGCGGCGGCCCCGGCTGATCGTCCCCGTGCCGCTGCTCACGCCCGCGCTCTCCTCGCTGTGGCTGGGGCTGGTCACCGACGTCGACGTCGCGACGGGCCGGTCGCTGGTCGACTCGATGGTCAACGAGACGGTCGTGCGCGACGACAGCATCCGCTCGCTGGTGCTGTTCGAGCCGATGGGGTACGACGAGGCGGTCCGGCGCGCGCTCGCCGAGGACGGCGCCCCCTCGTGAGGGCGCGCAGGCCGCACCGGCCGCTCCCTGACCGGCTGCGCGGCCGGCTGCCGATGCCGATCACCCATGTCGTCGACATCGGGCACGAGGAGACCGACGCCGAGCTGCGCCGTCGACGCCGCGTGGTCACGGCCACCGCGGTGGCCGGCGCCGGCCTGCTCGGCATCGGGCTGTCCACCCGGCCCGGCTCACGCGCCTTCTACTCCACAACGCTCGGCGTGGCCGGGGTCTGGACCGCCGGGGGCATCGCCTCCGGGCCGCTGCACCGCGGCTGGATCCAGCTCCAGGACTCCTCCGTCGAGCGGCCCGTGCTGGTGCCGCTGGCCACGGGTGTCGCGGCGTTCGGTGGCTTCTACGGCGCCGCGCTCGCGGCCCGGCGCGTCCCGGTGCTGTCCGACGCCATCGCCAGCGTCCTCGACTACGCCGAGGAGGGCAGCGGACCCTTGGTGCTGGCGACCACGGTTGCCAACGGTCTCGCCGAGGAGGTCTTCTTCCGCGGAGCGGTCTACTCCGCGCTCGGTCAGCGCCACCCGGTCGCGACCTCCACCGCCGTCTACACCGTCGCCACCGTCGCCACCCGAAACCCCGCGCTGGTGCTCGCCGCAGCCGCGATGGGCACGCTGTTCGGCCTCCAGCGCCGCGCCTCCGGCGGCCTCCAGGCCCCCACCCTGACCCACCTGACCTGGTCCGCCCTGATGCTGCGCTACCTCCCGCCCCTGTTCCGCGACCGCGACGACCTCGCCGGCCACGGCCGCTGGGCCCCGACCCGGCTCGGCGAGGGCTGACCCTGCGCCGTCCTCGCGCGGCCCGGCCGCCGCTGTGCTGTCCCCCGTGCGACGTACCCTGGCCGGGACATGAGCGAGCGCAGCGAGCCACGAGGCCTGCCGACGGGACCGCCGTTGTGAGTGCCGCATTCCCGATCCCCACCGAGGCGCCGGCCTCCGTCCCCTCCCGGACCGAGGAGCACTCCCGCGAGGACCGCGCCGAGCAGCTCCTGTCGGGCCTCAACGAGCCCCAGCGAGCAGCCGTTGTGCACGCCGGCACACCACTCCTGGTCGTCGCCGGTGCCGGCTCGGGCAAGACCAGGGTGCTGGCCCGGCGGATCGCCTGGCTGATCTCGCAGCGGGGCACGCACCCGGGCTCGATCCTTGCGATCACCTTCACCAACAAGGCGGCCGCGGAGATGCGTGAGCGGGTCGAGGGGCTGGTGGGCCGCCGGGCACGGGTGATGTGGGTGTCGACGTTCCATGCGGCGTGCGTCCGGGTCCTGCGCAAGGAGATCACCCGGCTCGGCTTCCGGTCCGGGTTCTCCATCTACGACGCGGCCGACTCGCTGCGCCTGATGACGCTGGTCTGCCGCGACCTCGACCTGGACCCGAAGCGCTACCCGCCCAAGGCCGTGGTCGGGTGGGTCTCGGCGCAGAAGAACGAGCTGGTCGACGTCGACGACGCGGCGGCCGGGGCGCGCAACCAGCACGAGCGCACTTACGCCGACGCCTACGCGGCGTACCAGCAACGGCTCCGCGCAGCCGACGCGCTCGACTTCGACGACCTGATCATGACCACCGTCGAGCTGCTCCGGGCGTTCCCCGACGTCCGCGAGGCCTACCGGCGACGGTTCCGGCACGTGCTCGTCGACGAGTACCAGGACACCAACCACGCCCAGTACGCGTTCGTCCGCGAGCTGTGCGGGGTCTCCGCCGGCCGGCCCCTGGTCGACGGCGGCGACCCCGACGCGCCCGACCCGGTCGGCTCGGGCGCCGCGGGGGTGGGTCCGGCCGAGCTGATGGTGGTCGGCGACGCCGACCAGTCCATCTACGCCTTCCGCGGCGCGAGCATCCGCAACATCTTGCAGTTCGAGGAGGACTTCCCCGACGCCACCACCGTCCTGCTGGAGCAGAACTACCGGTCCACGCAGACCATCCTCGACGCGGCCAACGCGGTCATCGGCCACAACGAGGGTCGCAAGCGCAAGAACCTGTGGTCCGAGCTCGGTCCCGGCGAGCAGCTGGCCGGGTACGTCGCCGACGACGAGCACGACGAGGCCCGCTTCGTCCTCGACGAGATCGACCGGCTCTCCGACGACGGAGTCGCCCAGCCGCGCGACATGGCGGTCTTCTACCGGACCAACGCCCAGTCCCGGGTCTTCGAGGAGGTGTTCGTCCGCAGGGGCCTGCCGTACAAGGTGGTCGGTGGCGTCCGCTTCTATGAGCGCAAGGAGGTCCGCGACGCGCTCGCCTACCTGCGCATGCTGGCCAACCCGGCCGACGAGATCAGCCTGCGCAGGGCGCTCAACGAGCCGAAGCGGGGGATCGGGGACCGTGCGGTGGCCTGCGTGCAGGCGCTCGCGGCCCGCGACGGGGTGACCTTCTTCGCGGCCCTGCGGCGCGCCGACGAGGCGCCGGGGATCGCCACCCGGTCGGTGACGGCGATCCGGGGCTTCGTTGCGATGGTGCTGGAGCTGCAGGCGATGGCCGACGCCGGGCAGCGCGCCGACGTGGTGCTGGAGGAGACCCTCGCGCGCAGTGGCTACCTCTCCGTGCTGGAGGCCTCCGACGACCCGCAGGACCAGACCCGGCTGGAGAACCTCGGCGAGCTGGTGGCCGTGGCCCGCGAGTTCGCCGACGAGCCCGTCCCGCCGCCCTCCTCCGACCCGGCCGACCTGACCCCCGCGCGACCCGGCGTGCCGGAGTTCCTCGAACGCGTCGCGCTGGTCGCCGACTCCG
>JBIOYO010000281.1:0-6065 GCA_044870175.1 Nocardioidaceae bacterium
AGACTCCGACGGGCGCCGCACCGCAGGCCTGACGACCACGACGACGACAAGGAAGTCACACATGGCAGTCACCGCCGCAGACGTCAAGCGGCTCCGCGACCTCACCGCCGCGGGGATGATGGACAGCAAGAAGGCCCTGGAGGAGGCCGACGGCGACTTCGACAAGGCCGCGGAGGTCCTCCGCATCAAGGGCGCCGCCAGGGCGCAGAAGCGTGGCGCCGAGCGCACCGCGTCGGCCGGCCTGGTCGCCGCCTCCGGCACCGCCCTGGTGGAGCTGAACAGCGAGACCGACTTCGTCGCCAAGAGCGAGGAGTTCGTGGCGGCGGCACAGCAGATCGCCGACGCCGCGGCCGCCGCGAGGCCCGCCGACGCCGCCGAGCTCAAGGACGCCCCCCTGGGGGAAGGCACCGTCGGACAGGCCGTCGAGGCCCTCGCGGTCAGGATCGGCGAGAAGATCGAGCTCGGCCGGGTCGCGGTCTTCGACGAGCCGGTCGCGGTCTACCTGCACCGCCGCGCCGCCGACCTCCCGCCCGCTGTCGGGGTCCTGGTGCAGTACGAGGGCGAGGACGCCGAGGCCGCCCGCGGCGCGGCCATGCAGATCGCGGCGATGCGCCCGGCGTACGTCTCCCGCGACCAGGTGCCCGAGGACGTCGTCGCCAAGGAGCGGCAGATCGCCGAGGCGACCGCGCGCGAGGAGGGCAAGCCCGAGCAGGCGCTGGCCAGGATCGTCGAGGGCCGGCTGGGCGGCTTCTTCAAGGACGTGGCCCTCCTGGACCAGCCGTCGGTCACCGAGCACAAGAAGACCGTCAAGGCGGTCCTCGACGAGGCCGGCGTGACCGTGGTCCGGTTCGCGCGGTTCGAGGTGGGCGCCTGAGCCCTCGGACCCACAGGACGGGGACGAGGCGGGTGAGGAGCGACAGGGAGGCGTGCGGTGCCGTACACCAGAGTGCTGCTGAAGCTGTCCGGCGAGGTCTTCGGCGGAGGCCGGGTCGGCGTCGACCCCGACGTGGTCAACGACATCGCCGCTGAGATCGCCGAGGTCGTCCGCGACGGCGTCGAGGTCGCGGTCGTCGTCGGCGGCGGCAACTTCTTCCGTGGCGCCGAGCTGCACCAGCGTGGCATGGACCGCTCCCGCGCCGACTACATGGGCATGCTCGGCACAGTGATGAACTGCCTGGCGCTGCAGGACTTCCTGGAGAAGCAGGGCGTGGAGACCCGGGTGCAGACGGCGATCGCCATGGGCCAGGTCGCCGAGCCCTACGTGCCGCGCCGCGCGATCCGGCACCTGGAGAAGGGCCGGGTGGTGATCTTCGGCGCAGGCGCGGGGATGCCCTACTTCTCCACCGACACCGTCGCTGCCCAGCGCGCCCTGGAGATCGGCGCCGACGTGATCCTGATGGGCAAGCAGGGCGTCGACGGGGTCTACGACTCAGACCCGCACGAGAACCCCGACGCGGTGAAGTTCGACCAGCTCAGCTACGACGAGTTCCTGGGCCGCGGGCTCAAGGTCGCCGACGCGACGTCGGTGAGCCTGTGCCGGGACAACGACATCGACATGATCGTATTCAACCTGTCCCAGGAGGGCAACATCGCCCGGGTCATCTCGGGTGAGAAGATCGGGACGACGCTGGCACGCGACGTCTGAGGAGTGCGACGCCCGCCGTACGCCGGCGCGGCACCCACACGGGACGGACAACTGGCTCGCATGCGGGCGAGGAGATCGACAAGGAGCAGCGGTGATCAACGACACCCTCCGCGAGGCCGAGGACAAGATGGACAAGGCGGTCACCGTGACCCGGGAGGACTTCGCGTCCATCCGCACCGGCCGGGCGCACCCGCAGATGTTCCACAAGATCACCGCGGACTACTACGGCGCGCCCACGCCCCTGCAGCAGCTGGCGTCGTTCACCGTGCCCGAGGCGCGCGTGGTGATCATCAGCCCGTACGACCAGGGCGCGATGAAGGCCATCGAGCGGGCCATCCGCGACAGCGACCTCGGCGTCAACCCCACCGACGACGGCAGGACCATCCGGATCGTCCTGCCCGAGCTCACCGAGGAGCGCCGCAAGGACTACATCAAGCTGGCCCGGCACAAGGCCGAGGAGGGCAGGGTCTCGGTGCGCAACATCCGCCGGCACGCCAAGCAGGCGCTGGACCGGCTGGAGAGGGACGGCGAGGTCGGCAAGGACGACGTCACGGGCGCCGAGAAGCGCCTGGACGCGCTCACCAAGAAGCACGTCGACACCATCGACGACCTGCTCAAGCACAAGGAGGCCGAGCTGATCGAGGTCTGAGGACGCAGAGAACGCCGGCCGACCCATGACCGCCTCCGGCCCCTCGCCCGGCGCCGCGGCCCCTGCGCCCCCGCCGAAGCAGAGCCGCGCCGGCCGCGACCTCCCTGCCGCCATCGCGTCCGGGGTCGGCCTCCTGCTCCTGATCGGGCTGTGCCTGGCCACCTTCGACGGGTTCCCGTTCGTGTTCCTGGTCACCGCCGCCATCGGCATCGCGGTGTGGGAGTTCCGCCGCGCCTTCGCCCTGCGGGACATCGTGCTGCCCTACCTGCCGCTGCAGCTCGGCGTCGTGGCGATGCAGTTCGCGGCGTGGTTCGGCGGCGCGCCCGCGCTGGCCACCGCGCTGGCGGTCACCGCGCTGGCGATCATGCTCTGGCGGCTGCGGTCCGGCGTCGACGGGTTCGTCCGCGACGCGACCGCCGGGGTGTTCCTGGCCGTCTACCTGCCGTTCCTGGCCGGGTTCGTCGCCCTCCTGATCCGCGCCGACGACGGCGTCTGGCGGGTGCTCACGTTCATCCTCGTGACGATCGCCTCCGACATAGGCGGGTACGCCGCCGGCGTGCTGTTCGGCAGGCACCCGATGGCCCCGGTGATATCGCCCAAGAAGTCATGGGAGGGGTTCGCCGGCTCGGCCGCCCTGTGCATGCTGGTCGGCTACGCCTGCGTCACCTGGCTGCTGGACGGCCGGTGGTGGGTCGGCGTCCTGCTCGGCGCGGTCGCGGTCGTCACCGCGACCATGGGCGACCTGTGCGAGTCGGTGATCAAACGCGACCTCGGCATCAAGGACATGTCGCAGATCATCCCCGGGCACGGCGGCCTGATGGACCGGCTCGACTCGCTGCTCGCCACGGTGGCGCCGACCTGGCTCCTGCTGTACTACCTCGTCGACGTCACCAGCACCCCCGGGCTGTCATGACCGCCGCGACTCCGCTGCCACTGGTGTTCGAGGCGCCCCGCCGCGGCCGGCCGCCGCGACACCTGGCCGACCTGTCCGCGGCCGAGCGCCGCTCGCTGGTCACGGAGCTGGGCCTCCCCGGCTACCGGGCCCGGCAGCTCTCCACCCACTACTTCGCCCGCCTGGTCGACGACCCGGCGCAGATGACCGACCTGCCCGCGGCGCAGCGCGACGAGCTGGTCGCCGGGCTGCTCCCGACGCTGATGAGCCCGGTGCGGACGCTGGAGGCCGACCGCGGCACCACCCGCAAGACCCTGTGGCGGCTCTCCGACGGGGCCATGGTCGAGTCGGTGCTGATGCGCTACCCCGACCGGGTCACCATGTGCGTGTCCAGCCAGGCCGGCTGCGGCATGGCCTGCCCGTTCTGCGCAACCGGCCAGGGCGGGCTGGAGCGTAACATGAGCGCGGCGGAGATCGTCGAGCAGGTGGTCGCCGGGGCCCGGTCGCTGGCCCGGGGTGAGGTCCCGGGCGGGGCGGGGCGGGTCTCCAACGTGGTGTTCATGGGGATGGGGGAGCCGCTGGCGAACTACCGGGCCGTCATCGGCGCCGTACTCCGGCTGACCGACCCGACCCCGGACGGGCTGGGGCTGTCCGCCCGCTCCGTGACCGTGTCGACGGTAGGGCTGGTGCCGCGGATCGACCAGCTCGCCGACGAGGGCGTGCCGGTCACCCTGGCGCTGTCCCTGCACGCGCCGGACGACGAGCTGCGCGACGAGCTGGTGCCGGTCAACACCCGGTGGCAGGTGGCCGAGGCGGTCGACGCCGCATGGCGGTACGCCGAGCGCACCCGGCGGCGGGTCTCGGTGGAGTACGCCATGATCCGCGACGTGAACGACCAGGCCTGGCGGGCCGACCTGCTCGCCGACCTGCTCCGCTCCCGCGGCGACTGGGGCTGGGCACACGTCAACCTGATCCCACTGAACCCGACCCCGGGGTCGCGGTGGACCGCCTCCGACCCGGCGGTGGAGCGGGAGTTCGTCCGGAGACTCCGCGCCCGCGGGGTGCCGGCGACGGTCCGCGACACCCGCGGACGGGAGATCGACGGGGCCTGCGGACAGCTGGCGGCGCACGACCGCTGACCCCGACGCCGGCGCGTGGTCCGGCCTGGCAGCATGGCGCAGGTGAGCGCCACGACCGGACCCGAGATCGTCGTGACCGGGCTGACCAAGCGCTTCGGCTCGGTCACGGCGGTCTCCGACCTGGGCTTCACGGTGCGGCCGGGTGTGGTGACCGGCTTCCTCGGACCCAACGGCTCGGGGAAGACCACGACGCTGCGCTGCCTGCTCGGACTGGTGCGCCCCACCGCCGGGACGGCGACGGTGGGCGGCCGGGCCTACCGCGATCTCGACCACCCGCTGTCGGCGGTCGGAGCGGCGCTGGAGGCGTCCAGCTTCCATCCCGGCCGGACGGCGCGGCGCCACCTCCAGACGATGGCGCTGGCCGCGGGCCTGCCGGCCTCCCGCGCCGAGGAGGTCCTGGACCAGGTCGCCATGACCGACCACGCGGACCGTCGGGTGGGCGGCTACTCCCTCGGCATGCGGCAGCGGCTGGCGCTGGCGCAGGCGCTGCTCGGCGACCCGCCGGCCCTGGTGCTCGACGAGCCGGCCAACGGGCTGGACCCGGCCGGGATCGCATGGCTGCGCGGCTTCCTGCGTGCCCTGGCGGAGCAGGGCCGCACCGTGCTGGTGTCCAGCCACGTGCTGAGCGAGGTGCAGCAGACCGTCGACGACGTCGTGGTCATCGCGCGGGGCCGGCTGCTGCGAGAGGGCAGCCTGCGCGACCTGGAGTCGACGTCGACCACGACCGTCGTACGCACGCCTGCACCGGACCGCCTCCTGGCGGCGCTGCCCGGCTGGCCGGTCGAGCATCGCGCCGACGGGGCGGTGCGGGTGCCGGGCCGGTCCCCGGCCGAGGTGGGGCACGCGGCGTTCGAGCACGGGGTGGAGCTGCACGAGCTGGGTGTGGAGCCGGGCGAGCTGGAGCGCCTCTTCTTGGAGCTGACCGGCGGGGAGGAGCCGTCGTGACCGCCGGCCTGGTCCGCTCCGAGCTGCTCAAGGTGCTGAGCACCAGGCTCTGGTGGGGGCTGCTGATCGGCGCGGTGCTCTACGCGATGGCGTCGGCCGGGCTGTCCGCCGGGTTCGCCGGGGTCGACCCGGGCGCCGGCCAGCAGCCGAGCGCGACGCTGGACCAGCCGGAGGCGATCCGCGGCGTCTACGCAGCGGCGGCGTTCTCCGGCGCGTACCTGTTCGCCACGATCCTCGGGATCACCGGCATGACCGGCGAGCAGCGGTACCAGACGCTCACGCCGACGTTCCTGGCCACGCCCCGGCGCGCCCTCGTGGTGGCCGCCAAGGGCATCGCCCACACGGCGGTCGGGATCGGCTACGGAGTGGCCGCCCTGGCCGGCACCCTGTTGGCCGGCGGTGTCGTCATCGCCGCGCGCGGCTTCGGCCTCGGCTACGGGACCCCAGGGCTGTGGCGGGCCGCGGCGCTCGGGATCCTCGCCGTCGGCCTGTGGACGCTGGTGGGCCTGGGCATCGGCACCCTCATCCGCAACCAGGTCGCGGCGGTGCTGGTGGGCATCTTCTTGATCTTCCTGCTGGAGCCGCTGGTCAGCTTCGGGCTCAGCGCCCTCGACCTCGATGCCGTGGCCCGCTGGCTGCCCTCGAACGCGTCCGCGGCGCTGACCAGCCCCGAGAGCACGGTGGTGACCTACCTGGACTGGTGGGCCGGCGGACTGGTGCTGCTCGGGTACGCCGCCGCGTTCACCGGCCTCGGCGTGCTGCTGACCGGGCGCCGCGACGTCTCCTGACGCCGGT
>JBIOYO010000282.1:0-2180 GCA_044870175.1 Nocardioidaceae bacterium
GTCGGCGTCGGTCACCTCGACCAGCACGCTGTCCACGGTCGTGGTCCGCCGGAGCGCGGTGACGAACGGCGTGTGCAGCGGCAGGCTCACCCGCCTGGTGCGCACCGACACGACGTCGCTCATGCGACCGCCCCCGCGCCCGTTGGGCATGGCTCATCATGCCGTGTCCGCGGTCCAGCTGGGCGCCTGGCCGTGCGACGGCCGGTGGTCGCCGGCGCGGCGGTGCACTGGCCAGGTGGTCGCGTCGGCAGGCCTCTTGGCTCGCTCCGCTCGCTCACTGCGACCGCCCACGCGCCCGTTGGGCATGGCTCATCATGCCGTGTCCGCGGTCCAGCTGGGCGCCTGGCCGTGCGAGGGCCGGTGGTCGCCGGCGCCGCGGTGCACTGGCCAGGTGGTCGCGTCCGCAGCGTCACTGGCTCGCTCCGCTCGCTCATGCGACAAGTCCGGCCCATGCACGCCAGAGCAGAGCGCTGATGCCGGCGCCCAGGCGGACCGCGTCCGGGTCCGGCAGGGGCGTCGTGGTGCAGACGGTCAGCACGTACGGCGGGGCGCCCGGCGGACGGACCAGCGCCACGTCGTGACGCACGCTGTCCACCCAGCCCGACTTGCTCGCCGTCGGGACCCCGGCCGGCAGCCCGGCCGGGACCATCTCGCGGTGCCGCTGCCCGGCCAGCACCGACTCGACGGCGCGGCAGGTGCCCGGCGCAGCCAGCCGCCGCGCCCCGATCCCCGCCATCACCCGCGTCAGGTCCGCGGCCGTCACCAGGTTGCGCACTCCGGCGTCCGCGGCCGCCAGGTCGCCGATCCCGCAGGGAAGCCGGGTGGCGTCCGAGCAGCCGGCGCGGCGGAGCACGTCCTGAACCGACCCCCTCGGCAGCTGCTCGCGAAGCACGTTGGTGGCCAGGTTGCCGGAATGCACCGTCGCGTGCTCGGCCAGCCACCGCAGCGGCGCCGCGCGCGCGAGCCGGGACCAGGTCTCGTCGTCCTGGTCGTCCTCCTGCCTGACGGCGTACTCGCCGCCGACCGCCGAGCGGAACCTGTTGCACACCGTCACGGCCGCGTCCAGGTCGACCTCGCCCCGCTCCGCGGACAGGTACGCCGCCACCAGTAGCGGGAGCTTCATCGTGCTGGCCGCGTAGTGCACCGCGTCCCCGTTCAGGTCCACCAGCCGCCGCCCCTGCAGGTCGGACAGCACCACCGACACCGTGCCGTGCCCGCGGGTCGCCTGCGCCACCACCTCCGCGCACTCCTCCGCCACCGCCCCCCACACCCCTGCGCCCCCGTCCACCCCGCCCGTCACCTCTCCCACGCTACGCACCATCGCCGAGTCGGCGCGTGCTCCTGCCTGGTGAGGGCCGAGTCGGCAGAACCTCCCGCTCTGCTGGGGTCGAGTCGGCAGAAGCTCCCGCTGTGGTGGGGTCGAGTCGGCAGAAGCTCCCGCTGTGGTGGGGTCGAGTCGGCAGAACCTCCCGCTGTGGTGGGGTCGAGTCGGCAGAACCTCCCTTGGGGCCTTCGAGCCGCTACCACTGGCCGGGAGTCCACGCCGACTCGCGGTGCACCGGCCGGGAGTCCACGCCGACTCGCGGTGCACCGGCCGGGAGTCCACGCCGACTCAGCACCTGGGTGGACGTTCCGCCGGCTCACCTCTCCTCGGGCTGCGCCCGAGCGCCCGAGCGCCCGAGCAAGCCGTAGGCTGGCGGCGTCGTCGCCCCGGCGCGACATGGCCGGGACGAAGGAGGCGCGCGTGCGGGTAGCACTGCTGTCCTACCGCAGCAAGCCGCACTGCGGCGGTCAGGGCGTGTACGTGCGCCACCTGAGCCAGGCGCTCACCGCAGCCGGCCACCGGGTCGAGGTGTTCTCCGGGCAGCCCTACCCCGAGCTCGACCCCGCGGTGCGCCTCACCGAGGTGCCGAGCCTGGACCTCTACCGGGAGCCGGACCCGTTCCGCAACCCGAAGCTGAGCGAGATCCGCGACCTCGTGGACGTCGAGGAGGTGCTGCTGATGCGCTCCGGGGCATTCGCCGAGCCGCGCACGTTCGCCCGCCGCTGCGCGCGGCTGCTGCGCGACCGGCGCGGCGACTTCGACGTCGTCCACGACAACCAGTCCCTCGGCTACGGCCTGCTCGACCTGCTCCGGCAGGGGTTCCCGCTGGTCACCACCGTCCACCACCCGATCACCC
>JBIOYO010000283.1:0-2453 GCA_044870175.1 Nocardioidaceae bacterium
GCCTTCGTCACCAAGGCGATCGGCACCGCGCTGGTGTTCACCGCCGCGACGTACACGCTGCGGATGTACCTCCAGCTGCGGCTGGTCACGAGCGGCAACGAGGCGCCGGACGACAACCCACCTGTGCGCCCGGTCCCCACCGTGATCGTCGGCGCGGTCGGCGGACTGCTGGTGGGGATCACCTCGGTCGGCTCGGGCTCGCTGATCATGGTCGCCCTGCTGCTGATCTACCCGACCCTGTCGGCCTTGCGGCTGGTCGGCACCGACCTGGTCCAGGCGGTGCCGCTGGTGCTCTCGGCGGCGATCAGCCACGTGCTGGTCAGCGGCGTGGAGTGGGCGGTGCTGGTGCCGCTGATCGTGGGCGGCACCCCCGGCACGTTCATCGGCGCCCGGATCGCGAACTGGGTCTCGCAGTCGGTGATCCGCCGCGGCATCGTCATCGTGCTCTCGCTGACCGGGCTGAAGCTGCTCGGCGTGCCGCCGGAGTGGGTCGGCATCATCGGCGCCGGCATCTTGCTGCTCGGCCCGCTGGCGTGGGGGTTCGTGCGCCAGACCCGCGGGCTTCCCGCCTTCGACAACAACTCCGCGGCCTGGCGCCTCACCGGCGGGGAGCAGCGGGCAAGGTCGCGCTCGAAGACCTTCTGACCAGGCACCCGGGGAAGCAGCGGGCGGACGCGCTCGGAGCGCTGAGCCCAGCGCAAGGGCTCAGCGCAGGGACGCGACGAACTCCCTCGCGGCCTGGTACGTCGGGAGCAGCCCCAGCACGCGGGCCTCCTCCAGCGTGGGCGCGGCCTCGTCCTTCGGCGAGAGCAACTGCGTGAGGGGGGCGCCGTGCCGGTCCGACACCGGCCAGTCGATGCCGATGGCCGGGTCGAGCGGGGTGACACCGTGCTCCCGCTCCGGCGCGAACGGCGCGGAGCACAGGTAGCTGACAAGGGAGCGGTCCTCCAGCGCCATGAACGCGTGGCCCAGCCCCTCGGAGAGGTACACGCAGCGGCGGGTCTCGTCGTCCAGCAGCACGCCCTCCCAGCGACCGTACGTCGGGGAGCCGACCCGGACGTCGACGACCACGTCGAGGACGGCGCCGCTGAGACAGGTGACGTACTTGGCCTGGCTGGGCGGCACGTCGGCGAAGTGGATGCCGCGCAGTGTGCCGGCCGACGACACCGAGCAGTTCGCCTGCGCGAGCGTGAGGTCATGACCCGTCAGGTCACGCAGGCGGTCGGCGCGGAACCACTCGTGGAATGAACCTCGGGCGTCGCCGTGGACGACGGGGGTCAGCTCGTAGGCGCCGGGGATCGAGAGCTCGCGGGTCTGCACGGCCAGTAGAGTACGGGCCCGTTGCCGTGCCGGCGGACGAAGCCGGAGAAAGGACGGGTGCGTTCGATGGGGGAGCAGCGCTGGCTGGTCACCGGGGCCCGCGGGATGCTCGGCCAGGACCTCTGCACACGCCTGCGGGACGCCGGTGCGGCCGTGACCGCGCTGGCCCGCGCCGACCTCGACGTGACCGACGCCGACGCCGTCCGGGCCACGGTTGCGGGTCACGACGTGGTGGTCAACTGCGCGGCCTGGACCGCCGTCGACGACGCGGAGGCGCACGAGAGCCAGGCGGCCGCGGTCAACGCGGAGGGGGCGCGGGTGCTGGCCGCCGCGGCTCGCGACGTGCGCGCGCGAGTGGTCCAGGTGAGCACCGACTACGTGTTCGACGGCCGCGCCACGTCGCCGTACGCCGAGGACCACCCGCTCGCCCCGGTCTCCGCCTACGGCCGCACCAAGGCCGCCGGCGAGGAGGCGGTCCGCCGGGAGCACCCCGGCGGTCACCTCGTGGTCCGCACGGCCTGGCTGTACGGCGCGCACGGCCCCTGCTTCCCCAGGACCATCGCCCGGGCGGCCAGGGAGCGCGGCGCGCTGGCCGTCGTGGCCGACCAGCACGGTCAGCCGACCTGGACCGTCGACGTGGCCCGGGTCATCGCCGACCTGGTCGCCGCCGACGCCACGCCGGGGACGTACCACGCCACCAGCGCGGGCCAGGCGACCTGGTGCGAGTTCGCCCGCGCCGTGGTGGCCGCCGCGGGGCTCGACCCGGCGATCGTCAGCCCCACGACCAGCGACGCCTACGTGCGCCCGGCTCCTCGTCCCGCCTACTCGGTGCTGGGTCACGCCGCCTTCGCGGACACCGGCGTCGCGCCGATCGGGGACTGGGCGGACCGCTGGGCCGAGGCGGCGCCCGTCGTGCTCGGGCCCGGGTGAGGGCTCAAGTGAGGGCTCGGGAGAACCCTAGCGGTCCCGGCCGGACTCGAGCAGTCCGAGCAGGTACTCCCCGTACCCGGACTTCACCAGCGGCTCGGCCCGCTTGCGCAGGTCGTCGTCGGTGAGCCAGCCCTGCCGCCAGGCGATCTCCTCCGGAGCGCCGATCTTCAGCCCCTGCCGGTGCTCGATCGCCCGGATGAACG
>JBIOYO010000284.1:0-3651 GCA_044870175.1 Nocardioidaceae bacterium
CCGAACGGCGACGGGCCGGCGCCGCCGGGCAGCTCGGCGAGCAGCCGGCGCGCCTCCTCGGCGTGCTTGTGCTCCACGAGCAGCTCGTACTTCGTCGCGACGACCTGGGTCACCGAGGTGAAGTCGCGCTGCCCGCGGGTCATCGCGTAGGCGACCAGCGCCATCACCAGCCCGAACAGCGCGCCGAAGAGGGCGGTGGACACGATCACCCCGAGCACGTTGTCCTCGCCGAAGAGGGAGAAGATCAGCCCCACGAACAGGCCGATCCACGCCCCGGACGCCGCACCGCCCAGCGCCACGCGACCGGTCGTGAGGCGGCCGGTGACGCGTTCGACCTGTTTGAGGTCGGTGCCGACGATCATCAGGTTCTGCACCGGGAACGACCGGTCGGAGAGGTGGTCCACGGCCTTCTGGGCCTGCGCGTACTCGTCGTACACGCCCACCGACATGGGGAACTTCAAGGTCAGCGGGGAGGTGGCACGAGTGAAACCGGAGGAGGTGCTCATGCCGCCATTGTCCCCGGCGGACCAGGCCGCCGGAGCCGCGACCCTGCTGCGTCAGGCCTGGCTCTCCTCCGCCGCGAGCTTGGCCGCGCCGATGATCCCCGCGCCGTTGCCCAGCGCCGCCGGGACCATCTCGGTCTTGACGTCGATCAGCGGGAGGAACTTGTGCGCCTTCTTGCTGATGCCGCCGCCGACCACGAACAGGTCGGGTGAGAACAGCCGCTCCAGGGTCTGGTAGTACGTCGTGAGCCGCTGCGCCCACTTCTCCCAGGACAGCCCCTCGTCCTCCCGGGCCCGGTTGGCGGCGCGGCTCTCGGCGTCGTAGCCCTCGATCTCCAGGTGTCCGAGCTCGGTGTTGGGCACCAGCTTGCCGTCCAGGACGAGCGCCGTACCGATGCCGGTGCCGAGCGTGGTCACCAGCACGACGCCCGCGCGGTCCTTGGCGGCGCCGTACGCCGCCTCGGCGATGCCCGCCGCGTCGGCGTCGTTGACCACGTGCACGAGCCGGTCCAGCCGGTCGGTGAGCAGGCCGTCCGCATCGGTGCCGATCCAGGCCTTGTCGATGTTGGCCGCGGAGTGCACGACCCCGTGGTGCACCACACCGGGGACCGCTACCCCGATCGGCGCCTTGGGGCCCGCGCCCGACTGCTCGACCAGCAGGACCACCACGTCGAGGACCTTCTCGGGGGTGGCCGGCTGTGGCGTGTCGACCTTGGTCCGGTCGCTGGCCAGCGAGCCGCCGGCGAGGTCCACCAGGGCCGCCTTGATCCCGGTGCCGCCGATGTCGACGCCCAGCGCGTGGCGGATCCTCCGCGTTGCCATGCCGTGACCTCCTCACAGTCACCAAACCTCAGCCGGTGCGGCCAGTGTGGCCGGGATGGCTGGTGTGGCCGATGGCTGCACCGACCCGCCGCGCGTCACTGCGGGCATCCACCACAAACTCACGTGCCCGCACGCATCGGCCACAAACCCGAGGACGGGCCGCTCCAGCCCTCACGTGATGGTCACCCCGCCGTCGACGGCGAGGGTCTGCCCGGTGACGTAGCCGCCGGCGGGGGAGGCCAGGAAGAGCAGGGCGGCGGCCAGCTCGGCCGGGTCGCCCTTGCGGCCCAGCGGCGCGCGGACCAGCGTCCTCTCCAGGTAGCCGTCGGGGTAGGTGTCGGTCATCTCGGAGGTGAAGAAGCCGGGGGCGAGGGCGTTGACCCTGATGCCCTTGCGGCCGGACCACTGCTGGGCGAGGTCCCGCGTGAGCCCGATCAGGCCGGCCTTGGACGCGGAGTACGCCGCCTGGGGCAGCCCGGCCGTGGTCAGCCCGAGCACGGAGGAGATGTTGACGATGCTGCTGCCCCGCTGCATGACCCGGCCGCACGCCTGCGCCATCCAGTAGCAGCCGCTGAGGTTGACGTCGATCACCCTGCGGAACTGGTCGGGCTCCTCGATCGTCGCGGGGACCGCGGTGCCGATGCCGGCGTTGTTGACCAGCACGTCCACCCGGCCCAGCCCCTCCATCGCGGCGGAGACCAGGCGCCGGCAGGCCGCCGGGTCGGCGACGTCGGTGGCGACGGCCAGCGCCCGGCGGCCGAGGGAGCCGACCATCGCCTCGGTCTCGGCGAGTCGGTCGGCGCGCCTCGCGCCCAGCACCACGTCGGCGCCGGCCTCGGCCAGGGCCCGCGCGAACTCCACCCCAAGCCCGGAGGAGGCGCCGGTCACGACGGCGACCTTGCCGTCGAGGCGGAACATGTCGAGCACGGTCATGGCATTCCTCTCCGAGAGCGTTCCTGCAGCGAGCTCTGCCAGGCGTCCCAGGCGCTGGCCACCATGTCCTCCACCGAGTGGCGCATCCGCCAGTCGAGGTCGCGAGCGGCCAGCTCCCCGGACGCGACGATGCGGGCCGGGTCGCCCGCCCGGCGTGGGTTGACCTGGGGCTCGAAGTGCTTCCCGGTGACCTTGACGACGGCGTCCATGATCTGTCGCACCGAGAGGCCAGTGCCGCTGCCGAGGTTGTAGACCGGCTCCAGGGGCCGGCCGGCCTCGAGCGCCCGGGCCGCCTCCACGTGGGAGTGCGCCAGGTCGCCCACGTGGAGGTAGTCCCGCACACAGGTGCCGTCGGGTGTCGGGTAGTCCGTGCCGTTGACCGCCGGGGTGCCCCCGTCGGTGAGCGTCTTCAGCACCACGGGGAAGAGGTTGTGCGGGCTGGTGTCGTAGACGTCGGGGGTCGCCGAGCCCACCACGTTGAAGTAGCGCAGGGAG
This sequence comes from Nocardioidaceae bacterium, assembly GCA_044870175.1. Lineage (GTDB taxonomy): Bacteria > Actinomycetota > Actinomycetes > Propionibacteriales > Nocardioidaceae > JBIOUF01. Next base: position 2,754 of record JBIOYO010000284.1, read on the forward strand.
GTGTGCCGCAGCCCGGTCGCGACGGCCTGGTCGGCCAGCAGCCACTCGCCGACCAGCTTGCTGCGTCCGTACGGCGACTCCGGGCGGGTCGGGCTCGCCTCGGTCACGAGCTCGGTCTCCGGGGTGCCGTACGTGGCCGCGCTGGAGGAGAACACGATGCTCTCCACGCCGGTCGCGGCCATCGCCGAGAGCAGCCGCAGCGTCGCGGTGACGTTCTGGTCGTATGTGTGCAGGGGCCGCTGGACCGAGACGCCGGCGTACTTGAAGCCCGCGACGTGCACCACGCCGGTCACACCGTGGTCGCCCAGCACCCGGCGCAGCAGCGGCTCGTCGAGCACGTCGCCCTCGACGAAGACCGCCTGCTCCGGCACGAACGACCGGTGCCCGGTGGACAGATCGTCGACCACCACGGTGCCGATACCTTCTGCGACCAGGGCACGGGCCACGTGGGCGCCGATGTACCCGGCCCCACCGGTCACCAGCCAGGTCACCTCCCTGCCTCCGTTCCGGTTCGGCTCGTGCTTGCTGGCAGGCGGTGGCCCGGCCACGCCGTCGGGAGTCGCGGGCGCTGTGGTCGCGGGCGCCGCGGTGCGGTGTCGATGTGGTCGGCCGAGCAGGTCATCTGCTCGCTCCGCTCGCGTCGCGCATGAACTGCCTCCCGTGCCGTCCGCCCGTCCGTGCGTCCGTGTCCGTCCGAGTCGTCACCCTAGGCCATGGGCCGGACCGGCGCGGTGCGTCGGCCCGCGTCCCCAGCAAGGCTCTCGGCGTGTCGCACCCCCGCGTCGGGGCATCGGCCTGTGGATCCTGTCGTCGGAACCCCCCTCGACGGACATCTTTACCCGCACGGGGTTGAAAGGGACGGAGGATCTCGGCTCAATGGGACGACATGGGCGGTCCG
>JBIOYO010000285.1:0-4395 GCA_044870175.1 Nocardioidaceae bacterium
CCTTGCCGCGGATGTTGACCGGGACCATGGCGACCAGGCTGGTGTCGGGCAGCGCGTCCAGCTCCTGCAGGTAGGTGCGCAGGGCGCCGCTGCACATCGCGAGGACGACGTCGTTGAGGGTGGTGCCCGTGGCCTTGCCGAGGGCCTTGATCCGCTCCAGCGACCAGTCCTCCGCAGCGAACCGCCGGGCGCCCGTGATCGACCGGTTGAGGATGGTCCGGGGCGCGTTGAACGACAGTGTGGTCGGCTCGTCGCGGACCCCCCGGCCGAGCGTCTTGACCAGTGTGCCGGGGAGGCCCGCCGCGTCTGCGGCGACGCCGAGCGCGCTGCGGACCGCGGTGACCGGGAGCTCCATGACGCCGGGCGAGGCCCGGTCCTCCACGACCCGATCGGTGCGCGGGCGATCGGCGAACCACGCCGGCATGTCACTCTCGTCCGGGTCCCGCGACAGCGTGGTCTGCAGCAGCCGCATGGCCGCGACCCCGTCGGTCACCGCGTGGTGGAACTTCGTGTACGTCGCGAACCGGCCGTCGGCCAGCCCCTCGATGTAGTGGGTCTCCCACAGTGGGCGCTCGAGGTTGAGCTGGGTGCCGTGCAGCCGCCCGACCAGCTCGAGCAGCTCGCGGATCCGGCCGGGCCGGGGCAGCCCGCTGTGCCGGACGTGGTGCTCGATGTCGAACTGGTCGTCCTCGGTCCAGAACCACTGCCCGGCGGTCGTCACCGACCGGACGGGTCGCCGGATGAACGGGGGCGCGACCTTCTCGGTGCCGATCGCGCCCTCGAAGAGCCGGCGGACGAACTCCGGGTCGGCGCCCTCGGGGGGCGAGAACAGGTGCAGGCCGCCGACCTGCATCGGCTGGCTTCTCGACTCGGCGATCATGAACCCCGCGGCGGTCGGGTCCATCGGTACGGCCACTGCCACCTCCCGGATCGTCGGCGCTGGTTTGACAGCATGGCACGGTGAGCGAGTCGCGGGCCCGCGAGGCCGTCTGGGAGGCCGCATGGGACGCGGCGTGGTCGCGAGGCCGGCTGTCGGCCGGGGCACGGCTCGAGCGGCTGAGGTCGAAGGCGTGGCAGATCGGGCAGTGCGCCGTGGCCGCCGGTGTCGCCTGGCTGGTGGCGCACAACCTGTTGGGGCATGCGACCCCGTTCTTCGCCCCGATCGCGGCCGTGGTCAGCCTCGGCACGTCGTACGGCCAGCGGCTGCGCCGGGTCGCCGAGGTGACGCTGGGCGTGGCGATCGGGGTGCTCGTGGCGGACCTGATCGTGGTGTGGATCGGCAGCGGCTGGTGGCAGCTCACCTTCATCGTCGCGCTGTCGATGTCCACGGCGATGCTGCTCGACGCCGGCGGCCTCTTCGTCACCCAGGCGGCGGTGCAGTCGATCGTGATCACGACACTGGCCGCCGGGCCCGGCCAGGCGCTGCTGCGGTGGACAGACGCGCTCGTGGGCGGCGCGGTCGCCCTCGTCGCGGCCACCGTGGTCCCGCACGCGCCGCTGCGCCGGCCTCGTGAGGAGGCGGCTCGCGCGGTCCGCAAGGTCGCAGAGCTCCTCCGGGGCGCCGCGGAGGGGATCAGGACGGGCGACGTCGAGGCGACGCTCGACCTGCTGACGGACGCGCGGGCCACCGACGTGCTGATCCGTGAGCTGCAGACGGCCGCGGACGAGGGGCTCGCCGTGGTCGCCTCCTCACCGTTCCGGCTGCGTCACCGGGGCCACGTCCGCCAGATGGCGGAGCTGGTCGAGCCGCTGGACCTGGCCCTGCGCAACACCCGCGTGCTGGTGCGCCGGGTGGCGGTCGCGGCGTACCGGGGCCAACCGATCCCGCCCGTGTACGCCGACCTGTGCGACCAGCTCGCCGGCGTGGTCGACCTGGTCGCCCGCGAGCTGGCGGCGAACCGGCAGGCGGAGGCCGCGCAAGGACCGCTGCTGGCCCTCGGCGAGGCCACGGCCGCCGTGGAGCGCAGCGACGACCTCTCCGCCGAGGTGGTGCTGGCGCAGCTGCGCTCGCTGGTTGCCGACCTGCTGCGGATCACCGGGATGGGCGTGCTGGAGGCGACCGACGCGATCCCGCCGCTGGTGTGGCGCGCCGACCCGCCGGCGGCGTCGTGACCGGCCACGATGGGGCGATGCCGGAGGACCTCTCGCTGCCGCCTCCCCGTGGCTGGGCGCAGGGCTACGACCGCGGGCAGGTCGACGCGTTCCTCGCCGACCTGCACCGGGCGCTCCGCCAGGACCCCCCGACCATGGCGCCGTACGAGGTCGCCGACCGGCGCTTCTCGGTGGTGCGGGGCAGGGCCGGGTACGCCATGCGGCCGGTCGACGAGTACCTCGACCGCGCCGAGGAGGTGCTCCGGGAGCGCCGCGGCCCCGGCGACCCGCTGGCGGGGGTGCAGGGCAGGGAGGTCCCGAAGGTCAGCCACGCGGCACGGTGGGTGTACGCCGTGGCGGCGGTGATCGTGGTGGCGATCGTGGTTGCGGTGCTGGTCCTGGTCTGACGGCCTGGTCTGACGGCGTTCTCAGCCGGCGTAGACCACGTGCGGGCGCCAGTCGGCCTCCGGCTGGCGCGCGGCGGCGTACAGGGCCTCGGCGACCCGGTCCGGGTGGAACGGCGACGCCGGGTCGTCGGGGGCGAGCACCCCCTTCACGGTGACCGACACCGCGCGGACGCCGTCCGGGGCGAGCGTCGCGTCCAGGCTCAGGACGAGGTTGCGCAGCCCCGCCTTCTGCACGCCGAGCGAGGCCGCGGCGGCGGACGGGGTGTCGGCCGCCTGGCTGCCGGTCGCGGTGACCCGCCCCCCGGACCGCATGTGCGGACGGACCGCCCGCACCGCGGTCAGCAGCGCGCCCACACCGAGGTCGAGGTCGGCGCCGAGCTCCGCGGCGGTGAGCTCCAGCGGGTTCTTCGCCCGGTACGCACTGGGGTTGAAGTGCAGCACCTCGACGGTGCGACCCTTGGCCAGCCGGCCCAAGGCCGTCGTCGTGGCGTCCGCGTCGGTGAGGTCCACCACGGCCCACTGCACGCCGGCGCCCGCCTCCTCCAGCGACTCGGCGAGCGCGGCCAGCGTGCCCTCCCGCCGCGACAGCAGCGCGACGTCGAGACCCTCACGGGCGAACCGGCGGGCGACCGCGCCGCCCACGCCGGGCCCGGCGCCCACCACCACGACCATCGGGTTTGTCATGCTGCTGAGACTAGTTCGAGAATTGGCGCCAAGACCGCGGCAGTGGCACCGACCGCACCGCCGAACCAGTGACCACGGCGGGACCCGTGGCCGGCTGCTCCACGCGCCTCGGCACGGATCATTCTCAGCACCACAGGGCACCTGGGCTAGGGCGTGTCCCGCCCTGTAGACAGACTGTGCCCATGGCGCCGACACGCTGGGTGCTGCACTTCGACCTCGACGAGTTCATCGCCGCGGTGGAGGTGCGGAGGCACCCCGAGCTGGCCGGTCTGCCGGTGGTCGTCGGCGGCCGCGGCGATGTGACCGAGCGGGCGGTGGTGTCGACGGCGTCGTACCAGGCGCGCCAGTACGGCGTGGGCTCCGGGATGCCGCTGCGCACGGCGGCCCGCCGGCTGCCCGACCACGCGGTGATCCTGCCGGTCGACGCACCGGCGTACGACGCGGCCTCGGCCGAGGTGATGGAGGTGCTGCGCGGCTTCGGTGAGCCGGTGGAGGTGCTCGGCTGGGACGAGGCCTTCATCGGCACCGACGTGGGCGACCCGGAGGCGCTGGCCCGGGAGATCCAGGCCCGGGTACTGGCCGAGACCCGGCTGCACTCGAGCCTCGGCATCGGCGACAACAAGCTGCGCGCCAAGATCGCCACCGGCTTCGGCAAGCCCCGCGGCATCGGCCGGCTCACCGAGGCGAGCTGGGAGGAGGTGATGGGCGACCGGCCCACCGACGCGCTGTGGGGCGTGGGCGCCAAGACCGCCCGCCGGCTGGCCGGGCTGGGGATCCACACGGTCGCCGACCTCGGCGCCGCCGACACCGGGATGCTGGCCGCCGCGATCGGCCCCACGATGGGCCCGTGGTTCCGCCGCCTCGGCCGCGGCGTGGGCTCCTCCGTGGTCGACCCCACCCCCTACGTGCCCCGCGGCCACGGCCGCGAGACGACCTTCCAGGCCAACCTCACCGACTGGGACGACGTCGCGCGGGAGGCGCGGGCGCTTGCCGCCCAGGTCGCCGCCGACATCGCCAAGGAGGGCCGGCCCGCCGTCCGGGTCGGGGTCAAGGTGCGGTACGCGCCGTTCGAGACCCGGCAGCGCAGCCGCACCCTTCCAGCACCGACCGGCGACGCCGGCGCCCTCGCCGACGTGGCCGTGGACCTGCTCTCCCGGTTCGACCACGCTCGCGCGGTCCGGCTGCTCGGTGTCCGCGCCGAGATGACGCCACC
>JBIOYO010000286.1:0-5304 GCA_044870175.1 Nocardioidaceae bacterium
CCCCCGGTCAGGTCGTCGCGCGCCGCGGTTGCCGACCACACCAGCACCGCGCCGACCGCGAGCAGCCCGGCGACCGCGACGGTCAGCACCCAGTCCAGCCGGGGCACCCGCGACCAGGTGCTCTCCGCGCGCGCGACCTGCGGGCGGGCGGGTCCGAGCCCTCCGAGGATCGTCATCGCCGGTCACTGTCCTTGGTGCTCGGCGGAAGGATCTCGCCGTCGCGGGCGAAGGTCGGTAGGCGGGCCGGTGGCGTGGTCCCGGGGATCGCCGCGGCGGTGGGGCGGACGCTGCTCCCGCGGATGCCGTACAGCGTCTCCCAGATGGCGCGGATCGCGGGGCCCGACGTGCCCGAGCCGGTGCCGCCCTGGGAGACCATCATCACCACGACGTAGTCCTTGGTGTACGACGCGACCCACGAGGTGCTCTGCTTGCCGTACACCTCGGCCGAGCCGGTCTTGGCGCGGATCGGCACCTGGTCCAGGGGGAAGCCGCCGAGCCGCCACGCCATGGTGCCCTCGCGAGCGACGCCCTGCAGGGCCTGGTCGATGAAGGACAGGTCGGACTCCGAGACTCCCGCGCGGGCCTGGACCTTGGGGGCGATCCGGCGTACGACGTGGCCGCGCGGGTCGACCACCGCCTTGCCGACGCGGGGCTCGTACAGGGTGCCCCCGTTCGCCAGTGCGCCGTACGCCCGGGCCAACTGCAGCGGGGTGACCACGGTGTCGCCCTGGCCGATGGCGAAGTTGACCGCGTCACCGGCCCGGTAGGCGTACCCCTCGACGCAGAACTCCCGGGCGAAGCGGTGCACGAAGTCGTAGCCGTCCTCCTTGCCCAGCTTGCAGTAGTAGTCCCGGTTGGCCTCGAAGTAGGCCCGCTTCCAGCGCCGGTCGGCGATCCGCCCCGTCGCCTCGCCGGGGATGTCCACGCCGGCTGGCTTGCCGAACCCGAACCGTTTGGCCTCCTCGACGAGCGGGTCCTTGGCGTCGACGTCGGCCACGTCGGTGCCGAACCGCTGCCAGAAGGCGTAGCCGACCCGGTAGAAGAAGGTGTTGCAGGAGACCTCCAGGGCCTTGGCGAAGCCGATGTACCCGTAGGCGCCTGACTCGTAGTTCTTGAAGTCGCGGTTGCCCACCCGGAACGACGAGGTGCAGGGCAGCGTGGTGTCCTGGCTGAACCCGTTGGACAGCGCGCCGGCGGTCATGAACGGCTTCCAGGTCGACCCCGGCGCGAACTGGCCCTGGGTGGCCCGCGACAGCAGCGGCGTGCCGGCCTGCTCTGAGTAGAGCCGGCGCAGCTGCCGCTCGGTGATGCCGCCGACCCACACGCCGGGGTCGTACGTCGGGACGCTGGCCATCGCCACGACCCGGCCGGTGCCGGCCTCCAGCACGACCGCGGCGCCGGAGTCGGCGGCGTACGTGCGGCCGGTGACCGGGTCCACGGTGCGTCGCGCGGTGTCGATGGTCCGGCGGAGCTGGCGCTCGACCGTTGCCTGCACCCGCGCGTCGAGCGAGGTCACCAGGGTGTCGCCGACCCGGCCCCGGACCTCCCCGGAGTCGCCGAGCACGCGGCCGAGGGAGTCCACCGCCACGCGCTTGTAGCCGGGCCGGCCGCGCAGGAACCGGTCGTACTGCTTCTCCAGGCCGGCCCGGCCCACCACCGACGCGCCGTGCAGGGTGCTGTCCTCGCGCGCCTCCGCCTGCGCGAGCTCGTCCTCGGTGATCGGGCTCAGGTAGCCCAGCAGGTGCGCGGCGTTGATCCCGTACGGCGCGGGGTAGGACCGGACGCTCTGCCGGTCGACCAGCACGGCCGGGAAGTCCTCCCCCTGCTCCATGATCCGCAGAGCGGTGTCCTGCGGCACGTCCTCGGCGACGGGGGCGGGCTGGTACGGCGACCCGTTCCAGCACACGCCCCGCCGCGCGCCGGGCTGCCCGCAGAGCACCAGCCGTGCCGAGATCCGCGCCGGGCGCATCCCGAGGGTCCGGGCCAGCCGGCGGACCAGCCGCGCCTGCACCCGGTCGCCGAGCTTCTCCAGCAGGGTGCGGTCCACCGTGACCACCCAGCTGGTGCGGTTCGCCACCAGCGGCCGGCCCATGTCGTCGACGATCAGGCCGCGGGCGGGCTGGACGACGACCTCGCGGACGGACTGGTCTGCGGCCTTGGCCCGGTAGTCGTCGCCGGTCTGCACCTGCAGGTACCACAGCCGCGCGCCCAGCGTGGCGAACAGGGACAGCACCAGCACCTGGAGGACGACCAGCCGCAGCCGGCCCTTCGTGTGGCTGCCGACCCGGGGCCGGGAGGGTGGCTGCCCGGAGACCCACTCCGCCATCAGTACGCGACCCGGGCGGGCTCGATGCGCCGGAGCAGGCGCATCAGGGGCGGCAGCACGAACGGCGACAGGACGACGTCGTACAGCACCGAGACCGGGACCACCCGCAGCGCCTCGCCGACCGGCACCCCCGGGTCGTTCAACAGCATGCCGGTCAGCGCGAACAGCGACGTCCCGACGAAGGAGCAGCCCGCCACCGTCGCGACGGCCGTCAGCGTCGAGGCCGGGCCGCCGCGCCCGACCCGGCCGGCCAGGTAGCCGACGACGACCAGCGCGAGCGCCCACCGGCCGGCCACATGGTCCGCCGGCGGTGCGAGGTCGAGCACCAGGCCCCCGGCGAAGCCGAGCAGCATGGCCAGCTCCGCGCTGCGCGCCAGCCCAGCGGCGACCACCAGCAGGAGCATGAGGTTGGGCACGACCCCGTCCACCGCGAGGAAGCCGAAGAGGCTGACCTGGAGCACCACGGCCAGGACGCTCAGCCCGGCGAGGGCGAGGAGCCGCAGGGCGGTCACCGGCCCTCCCCCCGCTCCGGGCCCGCCGTCGCCGCCGCGCCGGCGCGGATCACGGTGCGGTCGCTCTTGGTGCCCGCGCGCACCACGACGCCGACGACGTCCAGCGCGGCGAAGTCCACCAGGGGGCGGATCACCGCCTCCTTCGACTGCTCGCGAGGGCTGCTGTACACCGAGTCCACGGTGCCGACCGGGATGCCGGCGACGTACGGCCCGGTGCCGCCGCTGCCCCACGTCACCACGACGTCGCCGCGCCGCGGGGTCGCCGCGTGGTCGACCAGCTGGAGGTCCATCCGCGCCTGCTCGCCGAGACCGCCGCGGCCGCGCAGCACGCCGATCTTCATGCTGGCGGCCACCCGCGCCCCCACGACCGAGTCGCGGTCGACGGCGAGCAGCACCGTCGCGCTGGTCCGCGACGCGCGGAGCACCCGGCCCACCAGGCCGTCGTTGTTGAGGACCGTCATGTCGGCGCGCACACCGGCCCGTGTGCCCGCGTCGACGGTGACCGTTCGCGAGAACGACTGCGCGGGGCCCAGCGCGACCACGCGCGCGGGCACCAGCGCGTAGCCGGTGTCCTTCGCGGTGCGCAGCAGGCCGTCGAGCTGCTCGGCCCGGTGCACCTGGAGGGGGACCTGGCTGAGCTGCGTGCGCAGGTTCGCGTTCTCGGCCTCGAGCTGGGCGATCTCCTCGCGGAGGCCCTTGTTGCGCCGCATCGCGGCGGGGACCGACCCCAGTGGCCGGGCCGCCATGGCGACGACGTCCTCGACCGGCCCGAGCACGCCGGCGACGCCGTCGCGGACCGGCTCGACCGGGGAGTCGGGACCGCCGCGGTGGTCCAGCGTGGCCACGGTGACGCTGGCCAGCACGAGGACGGCGAGCAGCGACCGCGCCGCGCGGGGGGAGCGGTTCGCATGCGTCCGGCCGGGAGTCATGGCGTGCGTCCGCCTACCGCCGGGGCTCCGAGACGAGCACCTGCTGGAGCGCCTCGAACTCCTCCACGCACTTGCCGGCGCCCATCGCCACCGAGCGCAACGGGTCCTCGGCCACGTGCACCGGCATGCCGGTCTCGTGGCGCAGCCGCTCGTCGAGCCCGCGGAGGAGTGCGCCGCCGCCGGTGAGGACGACGCCGCGGTCCATGATGTCGCCGGCCAGCTCGGGCGGGGTCTTGTCCAAGGTGATGCGCACGGCGTCCACGACCGCATGCAGCGGCTCCTCCAGCGCCTGGCGGAGTCCCGCGCTGGAGACGACCACGGTCTTGGGCAGGCCGGTGACCAGGTCGCGGCCGCGGATCTCGGCCTCGGGCTCCTTGGTCATCGGGAACGCCGACCCGAGGGTCATCTTCATCTCCTCGGCGGTGCGCTCGCCCAGAAGCAGCGAGTGCTCCTTCTTCATCCAGGCGATCAGCGCCTGGTCGAAGTCGTCACCCGCCGTGCGCACCGAGTCGCTGGTGACGATGCCGCCGAGCGAGATCACCGCGACCTCGGTGGTGCCGCCGCCGACGTCGACGACCATGTTGCCGGTGGCCTCGTGCACCGGGAGCCCGGCCCCGATCGCGGCCGCCATCGGCTCCTCGATGATGTAGACCGCACGCGCGCCCGCCTGGTAGCCGGCCTCCTTCACGGCTCGCTGCTCCACCGGGGTGATCGCGCTGGGAACGCAGATCACCAGCCGGGGCTTGGCGAAGAAGCGGCGCCGGTGCACCTGCTGGATGAAGAACCGGAGCATCTGCTCGGTGGCGTCGAAGTCGGCGATGACCCCGTCCTGCAGCGGCCGGATCGCGGTGATCGCCTCCGGGGTCCGCCCGATCATCCGCTTGGCCTCGTGGCCGACCGCGAGGACCTCGCCGGTGCCGGCGTTCAACGCCACGACGCTCGGCTCGTCGAGCACGACACCGCGGCCGCGGACGTACACCAGGGTGTTGGCCGTGCCGAGGTCGATGGCCATGTCGCGACCGATGAAGGTGTTCGGCATCGCCTGGAAGTCACCTCTCGTCACGCGCGTCACATCCGTCACGGCCCAGGCTAGGCGGACGACCCGCTCTCCCCGGGCAGGACACGCCCCGCCCGCCGGCGCTGGTGCCGATAGGCTCCGGCGCATGTCAGAGCGCACGCTGGTCCTGGTCAAGCCCGACGCCGTCCGCCGCGGCCTGGTGGGAGAGCTGCTCGGCCGCTACGAGGCCAAGGGGCTGCAGCTGGTGGCCCTGGACCTGCGCCACATCGACGGCGCCATGGCCGACCGCCACTACGCAGAGCACGTCGAGCGCGACTTCTACCCCCCGCTCCGCGCCTTCGTCACCAGCGGTCCCATGATCGCGATGGTGCTGGAGGGCGACGAGGCGGTCGAGGTGGTCCGGGCCCTCAACGGCGCCACCGACGGCCGCAAGGCCGCCCCCGGCACCATCCGCGGCGACCTGTCCATGTCCAACCGCGAGAACCTCGTCCACGGCTCGGACTCGACCGGGTCGGCCTC
>JBIOYO010000287.1:0-17858 GCA_044870175.1 Nocardioidaceae bacterium
GCAGGCCTTCGGCTCGCTGCTGCGCAACCGATGGGTCGCCATCGTCGGCTCCGCACTGCTGTTCGGCCTGGCGCACGGCGCGCAGAACTTCCCGCTCTTCTTCGACCGGTTCATGTTCGGGCTGGTCTCCGCGTGGCTCGTGGTCCGCACCGGCGGCCTCGAGGCGGGCATCGCCATGCACGTGCTGAACAACTTCCTCGCCTTCGGCTTCGCGCTCGCCTTCAGTGACCTGGCGGAGAGCCTGAACGTGTCCGAGATCAGCTGGTGGAACATCCTCGTGACGCTCACCCAGTCCCTGACGTACGCCGCGCTGGTCGTGGTCGTCGCCCGGAGGATGGGGCTGCAGACGCGCACCCGGCCACCGGCCGGACCGCCGTACTCTCCGGCCACGCCGCTCTCGACAGCGACGTCGTGACCGGGATCTGAGAACGATGTAGCACAGCGTGCTACCCTGTACTCGTGAGCGTCCAGCCCGAGATCAGCCAGCGAGACCTGCGGCTGCGCTCCAAGGAGATCATGGACTCCGTCGAACGAGGGCAGGCCTTCACGGTCACCCGCGACGGCCACCAGATCGGGGAGCTGGTCCCACTCCGCCGCCGACGCACGTTCGTACCCCGTGGCGAGTTCCTCGCTGTCGCCGGCGCAACCCCGGTCGACCCCGACCGGTTCCGCGCCGACATCGATGCAGTGGTCGACAACGAGGTCTCCGACCCGTATGCCGGCTGAGCACACACGCGGCCTCGTCGACACCAACATCGTCATCCTGCGCGATCGCCTCGCACCCGACGTCCTGCCCGACGAGGTCGCGATCAGCGCGGTCACCCTGGCCGAGCTGTCGGCGGGCCCTCAGGCCGTGGTCGGTGACGACCCGCCCGCGCGCGCCGAGCGCGGGCGACGTACCGCGATCCTCCAACGCACCGAGAGCGAGCTCGAGCCACTGGTCTTCGACGCTCCCGCGGCACGCGTCTACGGCCAGCTCAGCGGCGCCGTGCGCGACCATGGCCGCGCGCCCCGGCACAGGCACGCCGACCTCCAGATCGCCGCGACGGCAGTGGCGAACGGGTTGCCGCTCTACACGACCGACCCCGACGACTATGCATTCCTGGAGGAGTGGCTCACCCTGGTGCCCGTCCCACGACCCTCGGAGGCGCCCTGAGCGGTCGCCCAGCTGTACCCCGACCGGATTCGAACCGGCGCTACCGCCTTGCCAGATGGCGGTGGAGCGCGGCGTGCCTGCACGGCGCTTGGCTGTACCCCCGACCGGATTCGAACCGGCGCTACCGCCTTGAGAGGGCGGCGTGCTAGGCCACTACACAACGGGGGCCCGAGAAGCGGACGAAACTCTAGCCGAGGCCGGTGAGGCGTCCAAATCGCTGGGGTACTAGGACTCGAACCTAGACTAACGGAGCCAGAATCCGTCGGGCTGCCAATTACCCCATACCCCATGGGACCGGGCTTCGCGCGAAGCCCGGTCGAGGATACACGTCGGCCTGCGCGGCGGCCAAAACGGCGGAGCTTTTCGCCGGGCTCGGCCGGGCGCCGCCGCCGTGTCCGATTCCCGCTAGAAACTGTCCCGGCGCGACGGCAGGATCGACGCATGGACGCACCCGACCGGGTTGCCTGCTACCGAGCCGTGCAGAGCCGCGACCGCCGCTTCGACGGGGTCTTCTACACCGCTGTCCGCACGACGGGGATCTACTGCCGGCCGTCCTGCCCGGCCCGCACTCCGCGCCTGCCCAACGTGACCTTCCACCCAACGGCCGCGGCCGCCCAGGCGGCGGGGTACCGGGCCTGCCGGCGCTGCCTGCCCGACGCCACGCCGGGCTCACCGGCCTGGGACGTCGCGGCCGACGTGGCCGGCAGAGCCATGCGGCTGATCGGCGACGGCCTGGTCGAGCGCGAGGGGGTGACCGGTCTCGCAGCACGGCTCGGCTACAGCCCGCGGCACCTCACCCGGGTGCTCACCACCGAGCTCGGCGCCGGGCCGCTCGCGCTGGCCAGGGCGCGGCGCGCACAGGTAGCCCGGACGTTGCTGGAGACCACCGGCCTCAGGGCGGCCGACGTCGCGTACGCCGCGGGGTTCACCAGCATCCGGCAGTTCAACGAGACGATGCGGGAGGTGTACGCCGCCAGCCCGAAGCAGCTGCGCAGGGGTGGTCGTGGCTCCGGCGCCTCCTCGCTCCGTGCGGGTGTGGCGGCAGCGGGGACGACCGAGCTGACCCTTCGGCTCGCCGTGCGTGGTCCGTTCGCAGCGACGTCCTGGCACGCGTTCATGGCCGCCCGCGCCGTCCCGGGCGTGGAGGCGGTCGGCGACCGGTCCTACTCGCGCACGCTGGTGCTGCCCCACGGTGCGGGCGTGGTGCATCTGGCACTCCCCGCCGACACCTTCGTGCCGGGGACGACGTTCGTGACGGCCCAGCTCCGGCTCACCGACCTGCGGGACCTGTCCTCCGCCGTGGAGCGGTGCCGCCGACTCCTCGACGCCGACTGCGACCCGGTCGCGGTCGACGAGCACCTCGGTGGCGACCGGTTCCTGCACCCGCTGGTGAGCAGCCACCCGGGCCTCCGGGTCCCCGGCAGCGTCGACGGGCTCGAGTGCGCGGTGCGCACCGTGCTCGGCCAGCAGGTCAGCGTCGCGGCCGCGCGGACGGCCGCCCACGGGCTGGCCCGCCACTACGGCACGCCGCTGCACGACTCCCTGCGCGAGCCGGGGCTCACCCATCTGTTCCCGACCGCCGGCGCGCTCGCGACGGTGTCACCGGACGACCTGCCGATGCCCCGGTCCCGGGGACGCGCCCTGGTGGCACTCTGCGAGGCGGTGGCAGCCGGTGACCTGGCGCTGGACCGCAGCCGTGACCGCGCCGAGGTTCGCGCCCGCCTGCTGGACGTGCCCGGTGTCGGACCGTGGACCGCGGACCACCTCGCGATGCGTGGGCTCGGCGACCCCGACGTGCTGCTCGACACCGACCTCGGTTACCGGACCGCCCTGCGCAGCGCCGGCGTGCCCGCGGACCCGGAGCGCTGGCGGCCGTGGCGCTCGTACGCGGTGATGCACCTGTGGACCTCCCTCACCGACCCCCCACGAGGAGCGTGCTGACCATGTGGACCCTGCTCTCGACTCCCGTCGGCGACCTCCGTGTCGTCGCGACCGCCGGCGCCGTGACCGCGATCGACTTCTTGGGCGACCCGCCCGACCACCCTCACCGCGCTGCCTCCGGCGACTCGGCGGGCTCGGTCTCCGCTGCCGAGCACGCCGCTCGCGCGCTCGGCCGGCCGATGGGGGAGCGGGCCGACGACGACCCGCTGCTGAAGGACGCCGCCGGCCAGCTCGAGGCCTACTTCGCCCGTGAGCTGCGTGACTTCGACCTTCCCCTGGCCCCACGGGGCTCGGACTTCCAGCTGCGGGTCTGGGACCAGCTCCGCGCGATCGGCTACGGCGAGGTCACGACGTACGGCCAGATCGCGGCCCGGCTCGGCCTCGGCGGCCGCGGCGCGCGCGCGGTCGGCCTGGCCAACGGCCGCAACCCGATCCCCGTCGTGGTCCCGTGCCACCGCGTCGTCGGCGCCGACGGCAGCCTCACCGGCTACGGCGGCGGCCTGGCCCGCAAGCAGCTCCTCCTCGACCTGGAGTCCGACCCCCTCTTCTGACCGGACAACGCCGAGTCGGCTCTTGCTCCTGGCCAGACGCCGCCGAGTCGGCTCTTGCTCCTGGCCAGACGCCGCCGAGTCGGCTCTTGCTCCCGGCTGGATGTCGCCGAGTCGGCTCTTGCTCCTGGCTGGACGGCCCGAGTCCGAGCCGGGCGAGAGTGCCATAGGACGCGGAGCCTGCCCACGACGATCTGCCACTGCCCATGAGGCGTACGCCGTGGGAAGCGGCAAATCCTCTGCATCCCATGGGAATCTGCCCGGCGCAGAGGCCTACTCCGCCGATCTGCGGAGGGATTCTGAGAGTCGTTCCGCGGCGGCGAGGACGGCGGGGGCGTGCATGCGGCCGGGTTGGCGGGAGAGTCGCTCGAGCGGGCCGGACACCGAGACGGCGGCGATGATCTTGCCCGAGGGGGAGCGGACCGGTGCGGAGACCGAGGCGACGCCGGCCTCCCGCTCGCCGACCGACTGGGCCCAGCCACGACGCCGGATCCCGCCGAGGGCGGCAGCGGAGAAGGCGGCGTTCTGAAGGCCGCGATGCATCCGCTCAGGGTCCTCCCAGGCCAGCAGCACCTGCGCGGCCGAGCCGGCGCGCATCGTCAGCTGGGAGCCCACCGGGATGGTGTCGCGCAGGCCGGACGGGCGCTCCGCTGCGGCCACGCACACCCGGAAGTCGCCTTGGCGGCGCCACAGCTGGGCCGACTCCCCGGTGATGTCCCGCAGGCGGGCCAGCACAGGACCGGCGGCGGCGAGAAGGCGGTCCTCCCCGGCGGCGGCGGCGAGCTCCGAGAGCCGGGGGCCGAGCATGAACCTGCCCTGCAGGTCCCGCGCGACCAAGCGGTGGTGCTCCAGCGCGACGGCGAGCCGGTGCGCCGTAGGCCTGGCCAGGCCCGTGGCCGACACCAGGCCGGCCAGCGTCGCGGGCCCCGCCTCGAGCGCGGCCAGCACCTGTGCGGCCTTGTCGAGGACGCCGACTCCGCTAGAGTTGTCCATACTCTAAGAATGCCGTCTCGCATCTTGGAATGCAACCGACCGGGATGGCACGCTGGAAACGCGAGCGGAGCGGACGAAGGCAAGGTGGGAGCGATGGGCAGGACGCTGGCTGAGAAGGTGTGGGACGAGCACGTCGTGCGCAGTGCCGAGGGCGAGCCGGACCTGCTCTACATCGACCTCCACCTCATCCACGAGGTGACCTCGCCCCAGGCCTTCGACGGCCTGCGGCTGGCCGGTCGCCGGCTACGCCGGGCCGATCTGACCCTGGCGACAGAGGACCACAACGTCCCCACTCTCGACGTGGACAAGCCGATCGCCGACCCGGTCAGCCGTACCCAGGTGGAGACTCTGCGCAAGAACGCTGCGGAGTTCGGGGTGCGGCTGCACCCGCTCGGCGACGTGGAGCAGGGCATCGTGCACGTCGTGGGGCCTCAGCTCGGCCTGACCCAGCCGGGCATGACGATCGTCTGTGGCGACTCCCACACCTCGACCCACGGCGCCTTCGGCGCCATCGCGTTCGGCATCGGTACGTCGGAGGTCGAGCACGTGCTGGCCACCCAGACCCTTCCTCAGGCCAGGCCGAGGACCATGGCCGTGACGGTGGAGGGCAGCCTGCCCGACGGCGTCACCGCGAAGGACCTGATCCTCACGCTGATCTCCAGGACCGGCACGGGCGGCGGGCAGGGCTACATCGTGGAGTACCGCGGCCGGGCGATCCGCGAGCTGTCCATGGAGGCTCGCATGACGATCTGCAACATGTCCATCGAGTGGGGCGCGAAGGCGGGCATGATCGCCCCCGACCAGACCACGTACGACTACATCGAAGGCCGACCCGAGGCTCCGACAGGAGCCGACTGGGACGCAGCCCTCGCGTACTGGACCACCTTGGTCACCGACGACGACGCGACGTTCGACCGTGAGATCGTGCTGGACGCGAGCCAGATGACACCGTTCGTCACGTGGGGCACGAATCCCGGTCAGGGCGTGCCTCTCGGCGGAGCGGTCCCCTCGCCCGAAGACTTCGAGGACGAGGGTGACCGGGTCGCCGCGGCGAAGGCGCTGGAGTACATGGGTCTGGAGGCCGGCACGCCGATGCGTCAGGTCGCGGTGGACACCGTCTTCATCGGCTCGTGCACCAACGGGCGGATCGAGGACCTGCGGGCCGCGGCGGCGGTGCTGCGGGGCCGGACCGTTGCCGAGGACACCCGGCTTCTCGTCGTACCGGGGTCGGTGCGCGTGCGGCTGCAGGCGGAGTCCGAGGGGCTGGACCAGGTGTTCACCTCCGCCGGCGGCGAGTGGCGCGGAGCCGGCTGCTCCATGTGCCTAGGCATGAACCCCGACCAGCTGGCCCCCGGCGAGCGCAGCGCGTCGACGTCCAACCGCAACTTCGAGGGTCGTCAGGGCAAGGGCGGGCGCACCCACCTGGTGTCGCCGCTCGTCGCTGCGGCGACGGCCGTCCGGGGCACCCTCTCCTCACCGGCCGATCTGGACTGAGCCGAAACGGCGACCCGGCACGAGAGCCGGACCCACCACCACGAGACGACGAGGGACAGCGATGGACGCTTTCACGACGCACACGGGGACCGCGATGCCGCTGCGCCGCAGCAACGTCGACACCGACCAGATCATCCCCGCCGTCTACCTGAAGCGAGTGACGCGCAAAGGCTTCGAGGACGGCCTTTTCGCCTCGTGGCGCAAGGACCCGGGGTTCGTCGCCAACGACCCTGCGTACGCCGCCGCCACCGTGCTCGTCGCGGGCCCGGAGTTCGGCACCGGCTCGTCGCGCGAGCACGCCGTTTGGGCCTTGATGGACTGGGGTTTCAAGGTCGTGCTGTCCTCTCGGTTCGCCGACATCTTCCGGAGCAACTCCGGAAAGGCCGGCCTGCTCGCCGCGCAGGTCGACCAGGACGTCGTCGAACAGCTCTGGGCGCTGGCCGAGGCCGACGCCACGACGCTGGTGACCGTCGACCTCCAGAACCGCACTGTCCGCGCGGGCGAGCTCGTCGCACCGTTCCAGATCGACGACTACACGCGTTACCGCCTGCTCAACGGGTTGGACGACATCGGCATCACGCTGGGCCACGACGACGCCATCACCCGCTTCGAGGAACGCCGCCCACGCTGGAAACCGGTCACACTCTGACGCACAGCAGGAGCGCGTTTCCCTTCACCTGCTTGGAGAATCGTCCTCTCCGAAGCTCAGGAGACCGGCGGTCACGGAGTCGCCAGGAACCCTCTCTGCCCGCAAATCCCTTGCGACACAACGAAAAATCAGGGCTCTGGTGATTGTGACAGCAGCCACAACGGCTTAGCGTGATCGTGTTACCCGGGCACCGGCCCCGGCCGCACCGCTCACGGAAGGGACCTGCAGTGAACAAGACTCAGCTGGTCGACACGCTTGCGGCAAGGTTCGACGGCAACCGCAAGGCCGCGCAGCAGGCGCTGGAGGCCGTCGTCGACACGATCACCCGGGAGGTGGCCAAGGGCGAGAAGGTCGCGATCACCGGCTTCGGCTCCTTCGAGAAGCGCGTGCGTGACGCCCGGTGGGTGCGCAACCCTCGCACCGGTGACCGGATCAAGGCCAAGAAGACCGCCATCCCGAAGTTCACTCCCGGAGCGGAGCTGAAGGCAGTGGTGTCCGGGGCGAAGAAGCTGCCGAAGCTGGTGCTGCCCAAGCCGACGGCCACGAAGGCGACTGCGAGCAGGTCGGCTGCCGCGAAGACCACGTCGGCCAGGACGACGGCGACGAAGTCCGCGGCGAGCGCGGCCCCGGCCAAGAAGACGTCGGCCCGGTCGACGGCGAGGACCACGGCGTCGAAGTCCACGGCCTCGAAGTCCACGGCCTCGAAGACCGCCGCGGCCAAGACCACGGCGTCGAAGTCGACCGGCGCGCGCACGACCAAGGCGGCCACGGCACCGGCGAAGAAGGCGACGGCGAGGAAGTCCCCCGCGAAGCGGACCACCACGTCGACAGCGAGCAAGGCGACCTCCAAGAAGTCCTGACGTCAGCGCAGCGTCAGGATCTGGAGGCGGTCGACGACAACGCCGCCGCCTCGGCCACTGGTCGCCAGGCGCACCCGCTGACCCGGGCGCAGCAAGCGAAGGCCGGTGCCCTCGAGCGCCTCGGCGGCGAACGACAGCTGGTGACCGTCGTCGAGGATCACTGTGCCCGCACGGGTCTGGGCGTCGTACGACGCGACGGTCGCCTGCACACCCCCACCGTAGCCCCGGTCGCCGGCCTCGACGTCAGCCGCGCGGCCTGTTGAGTCCGCGCTCGGGGAGCAGGTGACCGAGGACCGGCATGGTGCCGAGCACCAACGCTGTCCGCGGGCCGACCCCGAGCGCCACAGCCTCGGTGAGGTCTTCCGGCGTGTCGACGTCCCGGCGCACCCCGGGAATGCCGGGCAGGTCCACCTCGGCTGCTCCCACATCAAGGTGGGCGGCACGCGACCCGGGCCCGAAACGGGGCTCCAGACGCTCATTCGACGGCGCGGCCAGCACGGTGGTGCCCACCCCGGCCACGTCGGCCACCAGGCCCATCCGCTCGCCAGGCATCGCGTCGAGCGCACGGGCCAGCTGGTCGGGCCGCAGCGCCGGGAGGTCGGCGCACACCACCACCGGACGCAGTTCCGGGCGGCTGCGGGCCAGCTCCGCGGCGCCTCGCCGCAGCGAGCCGTTCAGGTCGTTCCGGCGCTCGTCCGGGACGACACCGGCACCGAGGGCGTCCAGCGCCTCGGCGACGCGGCGATCGTCTGTCACCACCAAGACGGCGCCAACCAGACGGCACTGGAGGACCGCGGCAACGGTGTCGGCCGCGAAGGCCTCCGCGAGCGCCGCGCGAGCCGGGCCACCCAAGGCCGACAGCCGGGACTTCGCCACCCGTGGCGGCTTCACCGGCACCACGGCGCCGAACCTCCGAGGTGAGGTGGCTCGGGCCGGTGAGAAGCGGGGCGGGGAGGCCGACATCTCCTGCATCCTCGCACCGGCGACGTGCCGCTCGGCGGCGTGGCTGGCGACGTTGCCCGCGTCGTGGTCGGCGGCGCGGGCCGCGCAGTAGGGTCGGTTCGGTCGGTGCCGCAACGGTGGCAGGAGAAGGAGCCTTCAGTGTCGAAGCCGCGCAGGCTCCAGGAGCGGTCGTCGGCCGCGTTCAGGTTCGCCGTCGTGGTGCTGAAGCCGCTGCTGCTGGCGTTCACCAGGCACCACTGGGTCGACGGCGACAAGCTTCCCGCGCGGGGTGGCTACGTCATCGCCGCCAACCACCTCTCGCACGTGGACCCGGTGACCATGGCGCACTTCGTGTACGACCATGGACGGCTGCCACGGTTCCTGGCCAAGGCGTCGCTGTTCGACGTGCGGCTCGTGGGAGCGCTCCTGCGCAAGACCGGGCAGATCCCGGTGCACCGGTTGAGCGGCGACGCCGCCAGCGCCTTCAGCAGCGCGGTGGAGGCGGTACGCCGCGGCGAGGTCGTCATCGTCTACCCCGAGGGCACGATCACCCGCCAGCACGAGCTGTGGCCGATGGTGGGCAAGACCGGAGCGGCGAGGATCGCGCTCGCCGCGGGGTGTGAGGTCTACCCGGTCGCGCAGTGGGGCGCGCAGAAGCTGCTGGCGCCGTACGCGAAGACGCCGCACCTGCTGCCGCCGGCGACCATCCGCATGAAGGCCGGCGACGCGGTCGACCTCGACGACCTGCGCAGCGAGCCGACCAGCCCCAGCGTGCTGCGGGAGGCCACCGAGCGGATCATGGCCGCGATCACCAGGCTGCTCGAGGACGTGCGGGGGGAGTCCGCCCCGGCGGAGCGGTTCGACCCGAGGAAGGCCGGCGTGCGGGAGATCGGCAACCCCAACGACCCCCACCAGCACGGCGCCCAGCACGGGGCCCACCGGCACCGTCCCCACCAGCACCGGGCCCACCAGCACCGGAGCCGGCACCCGGACCAGCGACCCGAGCGGCAGGCCGACGAACCTCACGCGACGGGAGGATAGTCATGACCAAGGTGGCGGTGTTCGGTGCCGGCTCGTGGGGCACGGCCTTCTCGCTGGTGCTCGCCGACGCCGGCCACGACGTCACCGTGTGGGGCTACGAGGACCACGTGGTGGCCGCCATCAACGAGAGGTCTGAGAACGCCTACTACCTGCCCGGGATCGTGCTGCCCGCGCCCGTGGACGCGACCCGCGACCCGGAGGAGGCGCTGGCAGGCGCCGAGGTCCTCGTGCTCGCGGTGCCCTCGCAGACGCTGCGGCAGAACCTGGCGGGCTGGGCCGACCTGATCCCGCCGCACCTGGTGATGCTGTCGCTGATGAAGGGCATCGAGCTCGGCACCCTGAAACGGATGTGCGAGGTGGTCGCAGAGGTCACCGGCGCCGGCCCCGAGCGCATCGCGGCGCTGTCCGGTCCCAACCTGGCCAAGGAGATCGCGCGGCGCGAGCCTGCCGCAACGGTGATCGCCTGTGCCGACGAGGGCGTCGCGAAGGACCTCCGGGAGCTGTGCCACGGTCCGAACTTCCGGCCGTACTCGAGCACCGACGTGGTCGGGTGTGAGCTCGGCGGGGCCTACAAGAACGTCATCGCCCTGGCGGTCGGCATGGCAGTGGGGCTGGGGTTCGGCGACAACACCACCGCGTCGGTGATCACCCGTGGCCTCGCAGAGACCGCGCGACTGGCGACGAAGCTGGGTGCCGACCCCCTGACGCTCATGGGGCTGGCCGGCCTCGGCGACCTGGTGGCGACCTGCTCCTCGCCTCTGTCGCGCAACCGCACGTTCGGCGAGAAGCTCGGCAAGGGGATGACCACAGAGGAGGTCGCGGGGTCCACGCTGCAGGTCGCGGAGGGGGTCAAGTCCTGCGCCGCCATCCACGAGCTGGCGCTGCGCAACGAGGTCGACGCCCCCGTCGCGGCGGCGGTGCGAGCCGTGGTCGAGGGCACGATGACCACGGGCCAGATGATGGAGAGCTTCTTGTCCCGCGAGACCAAGCACGAGCGGGACTAGGCACGGACCCGCCTCGGTCAGCCCGGTGCGCCCGCCCTTGCAAGGGCCTGCTCCAGGTCGGCCCACAGGTCGTCGACGTCCTCCAGCCCGACCGACAGGCGTACCAGGCCCTCGGGGATGGTCGGCGCCTCGGTCCGCCAGCGCCGGCGGCGCTCCAGGGTGGACTCGACCCCGCCGAGGCTGGTGGCGTGGACCCACAGCGACGTGGACGCGGTGAGGAGGTCGGCGGAGCGGGCGTCGGCCAGCACGATGGACACCATCGCGCCGAAGCCGGGGTAGCGGACCTCGGTGACGGCACGGTGGCCGGCCAGCCGGCGGACCAGCTCGTGGGCGGAGGCCTGGGCCCGGTCGAGCCGCACCGGCAGGGTGCGCAGGCCCCGGAGGGCCAGCCACGCCTCGAACGGGCCGGGAACCGCGCCGAGAAGGTCACGCCGGCCCTTGACGACGTCGTACAGCTCCTGGTGGCCGGTGACCACCGCGCCCATGACCACGTCGCTGTGTCCCGAGAGCAGCTTCGTCGCCGAGTGCACGACCACGTCCGCACCGTGCTCGAGGGGCCGCTGGATGAGGGGGGTGGCGAAGGTGTTGTCGACCACCAGCGTCGCGCCGGCCTCGTGCGCCGCCGCGACGACGGGAGGCAGGTCGACCACCTCCAGCGCGGGGTTCGTCGGGGTCTCCAGCCACACCAGGGCGGCGTCCGCGCACGCCCGGACCAGCGCGTCGGTGTCGGTGACGTCGACCAGGAGAGCGCGCAGGCGGCCGCGGGCCTCCAGGTCGGCCAGCTGCATGAGGCTGCCGGTGTAGGCGTGGCGCGGAGCCACGACCGTCTCCCCATGACCCACCAGGTCCAGCAGGGTGGCGACGGCGGCCAGGCCGCTGGCGAACGTCAGGCACCGGCCTCCCTCCAGCGCTCCCAGCGCCTCCTCGAAGGCATGCCAGGTCGGGTTGCCGTACCTCCCGTACTCCAGGTCGCCGCCCGCGACGTACGTCGACGCCGCCACGATCGGCGGGTTCAACGGCTGGTCCGGCTCCCGTGGCGGCCGGCCCGCGACCACCGCGACGGTCGCAGGCGCGTAGCGGGGGCGGGGCGCGGGCATGCGCCTCAGCGTAGAACCCAGCCGGCGTGCCCCGTCGCGCCGTCCCCGGCCGCGCGGCCGCCGGTGGGTAGGGTCGGCCGCAGCATGGACCACCCCGCGACACCGCCAGACCCGGCCGGCGCCCGGCCACGGGTCGCCGTGCTGTTCGGCGGCCGGTCCAGCGAGCACGCGATCTCCTGCGTCACCGCGGGGAGCGTGCTGCGTGCCCTCGACCCGGCCCGGTACGACGTCGTCCCGGTGGGGATCGCGCCCGACGGGCGGTGGGTCCTGGAGTCCGGTGACGTCGACCGGCTGGCCATCACCGGCGCCGACGCGCTGCCCTCGGTCGACGACCGCCGCCCGGAGGTCAGCCTCACCACGGATCCCGGCGGCGGCCGGCTGACGGTGCACGAGCCGGGCGCCGTGCCCAGGGTCCTCGGGGCGGTGGACGTGGTCTTCCCGCTGCTGCACGGACCGTTCGGCGAGGACGGCACGGTGCAGGGCCTGCTCGAGACCGCCGGGGTGCGGTACGTCGGGGCGGGGGTGCTCGGCTCGGCCGTCGGGATGGACAAGCACTACATGAAGGTGCTGCTCCAGGCCGCCGGGCTGCCCGTCCTGCCGTTCGTCGCGGTCACCGCACGGCGCTGGCGCGACGACCCCGCGGGACTGCGCGCCGAGGTCGACGCGCTGGGGTACCCGGTCTTCGTCAAGCCGTGCCGGGGCGGCTCGAGCATCGGCATCAGTAAGGTTCTTGACCCCGCCGAGCTGGACGCCGCGGTCGAGGAGGCGCGTCGCTTCGACCCCAAGGTCATCGTCGAGGCCGGCGCCGGCGACGACGCGCGAGAGGTCGAGTGCGGGGTGCTGGACCGCCTCGACGAGGGGCCGCCGGAGGCCAGCCTGCCCGGGGAGATCCGCGTCGACGCGAGCCATGACTTCTACGACTTCGCCGCGAAGTACCTTCCCGGCGAGCACACCCGGCTCGAGGTCCCCGCCGACCTGCCGGACGAGGTCACCGCGGCCGTGCGTTCCCTGTCGGTGTCGGCCTTCGAGGCGCTGTCCTGCGAGGGGCTGGCCCGGGTGGACTTCTTCGTGCGGCCCGACGGCCCCGACGGCCCCGAGGGCACCGTGCTGGTCAACGAGGTCAACACGATGCCCGGGTTCACCCCGACGTCGATGTTCCCGCTGATGTGGGCCGCGTCCGGCGTGGACTACCCGGCGCTGGTGGACCGCCTGGTCCAGCTCGCCCTGCGCCGCCCCCTCGGCCTGCGCTGAAACCGCCGCCGCGCGTAGCTAGACAGGCCGCAGCGCCCATGGCCGGCCGGCTGGGCGCTGCTGAGGCGGTGCTCGGGACGGGTCAGATGTGGACCACGGGGCAGGTCAGCGTGCGGGTGATGCCGGGGATGTTCTGCACCTTGGCCACCACCAGCTTGCCGAGCTCGTCGACGTTGCGCGCCTCGGCACGGACGATGACGTCGTACGGTCCGGTCACGTCCTCAGCCATGGTGACGCCCTTGACGTCGCCGATCGACGCGGCGACCTCGGCGGCCTTGCCCACGTCGGTCTGGATCAAGATGTAGGCCTGAACCACCATGACGCCACTCCTGTCGTCTCCACGCCGCCGGCCGCCGACGGACCGATCGTGGCTCAACCTACCGCGTGCCGCCGACCGGTGGAACGCGGCGCCGGGCGCGCGGTCACCGGCCCCGGCCGGCCGGTCGCCGGGGAGCGGCATGGACGGAGTTGAATGGCGGGCGTGTCACCCGGAGCCGACGACCGAGGCCCGACGCTCGCCGACGTGGGGGAGTTCGGCCTGGTCGAGCGGCTGCTCGCGCTGTTCCCCGCGGGCGAGCAGGTGCTCGTCGGTCCGGGCGACGACGCCGCCCTGGTCGGTGTGCCTGACGGCCGCGTCGTGGTGTCGACCGACCTGCTGGTCGAGGGCCGGCACTTCCGCCGCGAGTGGTCGACGGCACGCGACGTCGGTCACAAGGCCGCCGCGCAGAACCTGTCCGACATCAACGCGATGGGAGGACGGGGCACCGCCCTGACGGTGGGGCTCGCCGCTCCGGCGGGTCTGCCGGTCGCCTGGGCGCTCGACCTTGCCGACGGGATGGCGCAGGAGTGCGCCGCGGTGGGAGCCTGCGTCGTCGGCGGCGACCTGACCGGCGCCGACCAGGTGATGGTCGCCGTGACCGTGCTGGGCACCGTCGCCGGCACGCCGGTCCTCCGCGCGGGGGCTCGGCCCGGCGACATCGTCGCCCTTGCCGGCCGTCAGGGGTGGGCGGCAGCGGGCCTGGCCGTTCTCGGCCGCGGCTTCCGGTCCCCTCGGGCGGTGGTCGACGCGCACCGCCGCCCCCAGCCCCCGTACGCCGCCGGGCCCGGCGCCGCCGCCGCCGGGGCGACCTCGATGGTGGACGTCTCCGACGGGCTGGTCGCCGACCTCGGCCACCTCGCCCGCGCCAGCGGGGTCCGGGTCGACCTCGACCCCGCCGCGCTGGTCCCCGACGAGCCGGTGCGCGCCGTGGGCGCGGCCCTCGGCGTGGACCCGCTCCGCTTCGTCCTGGCGGGCGGGGAGGACCACAGCCTGGCGGCCACCTTCCCCGCCGGCACAACCCTGCCCGAGGGGTGGCGGGAGGTGGGCCAGGTGCTGCCGCCGGCGGACGCCGCGGAGCCTCTGGTGACGGTGGCCGGCGCGGCGTACCAGGGCCCCGGCGGGCACACGCACTTCCGCTGAGGAGGACCGGCCCTGACGACCGTGCGGTCAGCCGGTCAGCGGGTGACCTTGCCGGCCTTGAGGCAGCCCGTGCACACGTGCAGGCGCTTCGGCGCGCCGTTGACGGTGGCGCGGACCCGCTGGATGTTGGGGTTGAACCGGCGCTTGGTGATCTTCCTCGACCATGGCCGGTTGTTGCCGAAGCCCGGGCTCTTGGCGCAGATGTCGCAGACGGCGGCCACGGTGAACTCCTGGATGTGCTGGTGGGGTCTTGCTGAGCGGGGTCGTGTTGGAACGCAGGCGCCCGGCGCTGGTCCGGGCAACCGAGACAGGATATCGGACCTCGCTGGATGCGATGAAATCGTGCCACGGGGAAGACCGCTCCACAGGCGCCCGCCACGTCGGCCGGGCGCTGGGGGAGGGCGACACTACCCTGACCCGGGGGAAGGCGGACCGGCCCGGAAGATGAGTCCGGTGAGGGGGTGGGTGAGGTGACCCGCGTCGACTGGGACTCCCGGCTGCCCGGCGTGGTCGGCGACAGGGCGGCGTCCAAGCTGGCGAGGACACTCGACATCAGGAGCGTTGCAGACCTGCTCAGTCACTACCCGCGCACATTCGTTCCCCGGGGCGAGGTGAGCGCGGTGGGCGACCTGGTGCCTGGCCAGCAGGCCACGTTCCGGGCCAGGGTCGTGTCGGTCGACGTGCGTCAGTACCGCGACCGGCGTACCGGCCGCCCCGCCTGGCGACTCGAGGTGGTCACCGCCCTGGAGGACGGCCGGCTCGCGATGACGTTCTTCGCCCCTCGTGAGTACCTCGTCAAGCACCACCGTGACGCGCTGGACCCGGGAAGCCTCCTGCTGTTCTCGGGCAAGGTCGAGCGCAACCGGGTTCGCCGCCAGCTCGAGCTGGTCAACCCCGACTACGACGTCGAGCACGTCGACCGGGCGAACAGCGCCATGCAGCCGATCTACCCGGTCTCCGGCTCGCTGCGGTCGTGGCATGTAGAGAACGCCGTGCGGCTCGCGCTCGACATGCTCGACAGGGTGCCGGAGCGGGTTCCTGAACGCGTCCGAGCCTCGCGAGGCTTGCTCGACGCGCACACCGCGCTGCGCTGGGTGCACCGGCCCGACGACTGGCGCCAGTACGGCGCCGCCACCAAGCGCCTGCGCTTCGACGAGGCGCTCGTGGCCCAGGTGGTGCTCGCCCGGCGCAGGGCGGCACTCGCCCACCAGCCCGCAGTGTCGCGACCTGGACGGCCGGGGGGCCTGCTGGACCGCTTCGACGAACGGCTGCCGTTCACGCTCACCGAGGGCCAGCGGCGGGTCTCAGACCAGCTCACCGCCGACCTCGCCGCCACCCACCCGATGCACCGGCTTCTCCAGGGCGAGGTGGGCTCCGGCAAGACCGTCGTGGCGCTGCGCGCGATGCTGCGCGTCGTCGACTCGGGCGGGCAGGCGGCCCTCCTGGCTCCGACCGAGGTGCTGGCCCAGCAGCACCACCGCTCGATCGTGGCGATGCTCGGCGACCTCGCCGCCGGCGGCATGCTGGGCGGTGCGGACGACGGCACCCAGGTCGCCCTGCTCACCGGGTCGGTGACCGGGGGCTCGCGGCGCCAGGCGCTTCTCGACGCGGCCTCCGGAGCCGCGGGCATCGTCGTCGGCACGCATGCGCTGCTGGAGGAGAAGGTGCAGTTCGCCGACCTCGGCCTCGTCGTCGTCGACGAGCAGCACCGGTTCGGGGTCGAGCAGCGAGCGGCGCTCGGCGCGAAGGCTGGGGCGACGCGGCCCCACGTGCTGGTGATGACCGCCACCCCGATCCCGAGGACGGTCGCCATGACCGTCTTCGGCGACCTGGAGACCTCGACCCTGCGCGAGCTCCCCGCCGGACGGGGCGAGGTGCAGACCATCGTGGTGCCCCTGGCCGAGCAGCCGGCGTGGATGCAGCGGACCTGGGCGCGCGCCCGGGAGGAGGTGGCCGCGGGCAGGCAGGTGTACGTCGTCTGCCCGCGCATCGGCGACGACGACCCAGGGGAGCCGGGAGCCGACGGTGCCGAGGGTCCCCCCGGTGACGTCGAGCTCGACGGCGGCTACCAGGAGCAGCCGCCGCCGAGGCCCGCGGCGGTCGAGGAGGTGGCACCTGGGCTGGCGGGGGGCCCGTTGGCGGGCCTGCGGATCGAGGCGCTGCACGGACGGCTTCCTGCGGACCGCAAGGACCAGCTGATGAGGGCCTTCGCCGCCGGTGACGTCGACGTGCTGGTGTCGACGACGGTCATCGAGGTGGGTGTGGACGTCCCCAACGCCTCGATGATGGTCATCGTGGACGCCGACCGCTTCGGCGTCTCCCAGCTGCACCAGCTGCGCGGCCGGGTGGGCCGCGGCGGCCACCCGGGCCTGTGCCTGCTGGTGACCAGTGCTGAGGCCGGGAGCCCGGCGCGCACCCGGCTGGCGGCCGTGGCCGAGACCCTGGACGGCTTCGTCCTCTCCCAGCTCGACCTCGAGCTGCGGCGCGAGGGAGATGTGCTGGGCAGCTCCCAGTCCGGCGCGCGCCGCACGCTGCGGCTGCTCTCGGTGACCCGCGACGCCGACGTCATCGAGGCCGCCCGTGAGGTGGCCACCGCCATGGTCGCCGATGACCCCGAGCTCAGGGGTGAGCCGGACCTGGCCGCGGACGTCCGCGCCTTGGAGGAGTCCGAGGCCGCGGTGTTCCTGGAGAAGACATGACCCGGGTCATCGGCGGCACGGCCGGGGGGCGCCGGCTGCGCACGCCGACGGGCGACCGCACTCGCCCGACCTCCGACCGGGTCCGCGAGGCGCTCTTCTCGGCGTTGGAGTCCGCACTGGGCTCGTTGGCCGGCCTCCGGGTCCTGGACCTGTACGCGGGGTCCGGCGCAGTCGGGCTCGAGGCCGCCTCACGCGGCGCCGCGCACGTCTGCCTCGTCGAGCAGCACCGCCGTACCGCGCTGCTCGTGGAGGACAACGCCCGCGCCCTCGGCCTCTCCGACCGGGTCGAGGTGCTCGCCCTGCCGGTGACCTCGGTGCTCGGCCGCCCGCCCGACCACCCCTACGACGTCGTGTTCGCCGACCCGCCGTACCCGCTGCCCGACGCCGGCCTCGCCGCCGCGCTGGCGCTGCTGACCGCCCACAGCTGGCTGACCCCGGGGGCCGTCGTGGTCGTCGAGCGACCCTCGCGCGTGGACGTGGGCTGGCCCGAGGGACTCACCGCCGGCCGGGTGCGCAGGTACGGCGAGACGGCCCTGCACTGGGCGCGCCGGGCTCCGGCATCCTCCTCGTGAGAGCAGAACGGCGCGCCTGAGACGACACGGTATCGTCGCGCAGTCATCGCGACACCGAGCCGACCGGAGGGACCACCCGTGCGACGAGCCGCCTGCCCCGGGTCGTTCGACCCGGTCACCAACGGCCACCTCGACATCATCGCCCGGGCCAG
>JBIOYO010000288.1:0-2118 GCA_044870175.1 Nocardioidaceae bacterium
CGGCTGCTGCGCGACCGGCGCGGCGACTTCGACGTCGTCCACGACAACCAGTCCCTCGGCTACGGCCTGCTCGACCTGCTCCGGCAGGGGTTCCCGCTGGTCACCACCGTCCACCACCCGATCACCCTGGACCGCCGCGTGGAGCTGCAGGGTGCCTCGCTGCGCCGGCAGGTCGGGCTGCGCCGCTGGTACTCCTTCCTGCGCATGCAGGCCCGGGTCGCCCGCCGCCTGCCGCACGTGCTGACGGTCTCTCAGAGCTCCGCCCGGGACATCGTGACCGACTTCGGGGTGGACCCGGCCCGCATCGACGTCGTGCCGCTGGGGGTCGCAGACCGGTTCCGCCCGCCGGCCGGCCCGAGGGTGCCGGGACGAGTCCTCGCGATGGCCAGCGCGGACACTCCGCTCAAGGGAGTAGGCACGCTGATGGAGGCGTACGCGAAGCTGCGCACCGAGCGCGACGTGGAGCTGGTGCTGGTCAGCCGGCCGTCCCCCGGTGGCCCCACCGAGCGGCAGCTGGACCGCCTCGACCTGCGCGGGGCGGTCCGCTTCGTGCACGGGCTCGACGACGACGCCCTCGTCCGGCTCATGGGCTCCGCGGAGGTGGCCTGCGTGCCATCGCTGTACGAGGGGTTCTCGCTGCCCACCGCGGAGCTGATGGCCTGCGGGACCCCTCTCGTGGTCAGCCGGGCCGGTGCGCTGCCCGAAGTGGTCGGCCCGGACGGCGAGTGCGCCGACCTGGTTCCGCCCGGAGACGTCGCGGCCCTGGCCGGCACGCTCGGCGCCCTCCTCGACGACCCGGCCCGGCGGGACCGGATGGGAGCGGCGGGGCGGCGCCGGGTCCAGCAGCGGTTCTCCTGGCCGGCCGTCGCCGAGGCCACGGCGGCGGTCTACGAGCGGGCCGCGCGGTCGGCGGCGGCGGGCGGATGCTGACCGTCGACTTCGCCCGGCTCGGGCTGGCCGCCGGGGAGCGGGTGCTCGACATGGGCTGCGGGTCGGGCCGGCACGCGCTGGAGGCCTACCGGCGCGGGGCCGACGTCATCGCGTTCGACCAGGACGCCGACGAGCTGGCGGGGCTGGCCGACCTGTTCGCGGCGATGCGCGACGCCGGCGAGGTGCCGGCCGGCGCCCAGGCCGACGTCAAGCAGGGCGACGCGGCCGGCCTTCCCTTCGCCGACGGCGAGTTCGACCGGGTGGTGGCCTCGGAGGTCCTCGAGCACGTCGAGGACGACACCGCCGCCGTGGCCGAGCTGGCCCGGGTGCTCCGGCCGGGCGGCACCATGGCCGTGACCGTGCCACGGTGGCTCCCGGAGCGGGTCTGCTGGGCGCTGTCCCGGGAGTACCACGAGGTCGAGGGCGGCCACGTGCGGGTCTACACCCGGTCCGGCCTCCGGGCGACGCTGGAACGGGCCGGCCTGCGGGTGACCGGCCGCGCCCACGCGCACGGGCTGCACTCACCGTACTGGTGGCTCAAGTGCGCCGTCGGCGTGCACGACGACGACCACCCGCTGGTGCGCGCCTACCACCGGCTCCTGGTGTGGGACATCGTCGAGCGCCCCGCGCTGACCCGGGGGGTCGAGCGCGTCCTGGACCCCCTCGTCGGCAAGAGCCTGGTGCTCTACCTCCACAAGCCTGGGCCGGGCGCATGAGACCGGCACCGCGGACGCCCTCGGTCCCAGGCGTGCTGACAGCCGAGCAGGTGGCCGACACGGCGGCGGCGATCGCGGCGGTGCAGCGACCCGACGGCTGCGTGCCGTGGGCTGCGACCGACCCCCGGGCCGACGTCTGGAACCACGTCGAGGCGGCCATGGCGCTGCTGGCCGGCGGCCAGGTCGCCGCCGCGGAGCGAGCCTACGAGTGGGCGCTGGGCGGCCAGCGCGCCGACGGGTCGTGGCCGGCCCGGTTCGCCGACGGGACGGTCCGCGACGCCTACACCGACACCAACACCTGCGCCTACCTGGCCGTCGGCGTGTGGCACCACTGGCTGGTCCGCGGCGACCGCGGGTTCGTGGAGGGCTGCTGGCCCGCGGTACGCCGGGCGCTGGACCTGGTGACCGCCCTGCAGCTGCCCTTCGGCGGGATCGTCTGGGCCCTCGACGAGACCGGCCGCAGCACCGACGA